>JAJQCU010000186.1 GCA_021202575.1 Lachnospiraceae bacterium | reverse complement strand
CACCAGGACCGTCATCCGGCAGCCCTTCTGCTCCGTCAGAGAGCGGTCCACGCGGGCGCTTACCCGCTTTCCTCCCGCGCAGCCGGCCAGAAAGACGCCCTCATCCTCCGAATCAATATTGAGAAAACGCCTGCCCTGAATGTCGCTCATATCCAGAGCGGCCGCGCCATACATGCCGGTCTCCTCATCCACAGTAACAATCAGCTCCAGGGCCGGATGAGGAATGCTGTCGTCGTCCATAATCGCCAGGCCATATGCCACCGCGATGCCGTCATCCCCGCCCAGGCTGGTGTTTTTCGCGTAGACATAGTCGCCGTCAACGGCCACATCCAGCCCTTCCGCGGACATATCCTTGTCACAGTCAGCGGTCTTCACGGCCACCATATCCATATGCCCCTGGATAATCAGCCCGGGCACCTGCTCATAGCCCGCACAAGCCGGTTTTCTCATCACCACATTGCCCAGCCCGTCCGTGCGGTACCAGAGCCCCCGGTCAGCGGCAAATTTCTGCAGATAAGCAGAGATTTGCGCGGTATTGCCGGAGCCATGGGGAATGCCGCATATCTCCTCAAAAAAATGAAAAACCGCCTTCGGCTCCAGATTTTCCCATACTCCCATGGATGAACCTCCCATTCTGAATAATGATCCCTCGATCGCGCAGGAGGGTCCGCTTGCGCAGCCCGCGATCAGCGCGATAATGCACGGCATAAAGTCGTTTACCGTATTTATAAATCAGGAAACGGTATGCGCGGGCATCCGTACCCAAAAGCATACCGTTTCCTGATTTACGTTTGAAATTTAAGCCAGCTTTTCTTTGGCGATCTGTGTCAGAGCGGTAAAGCCCTCCGGATCGTTCACAGCCATCTCCGCCAGCATCTTTCTGTTGATATCAATCTCCGCCAGCTTCAGGCCGTGCATAAACTTGCTGTAAGAAAGGTCGTTCAGCCTCGCGGCGGCGTTGATACGAGCGATCCACAGCTGTCTGAACTCGCGCTTTCTCTGCTTGCGGCCCGCGTAGGAGCTGGCCAGCGCTCTCATCACAGACTGCTTGGCGACCCTGTACTGCTTGCTCCTTGCGCCTCTGTAGCCCTTCGCAAGCTTTAATACTCTGTTATGTTTCTTTTTGGCGTTCATTCCGCCCTTAATTCTTGCCATTTCCTAGTCCTCCTCTACCGAATTATAAATAAGGCAAAACCTTCTTCATATTCTTAACATTTGTCTGATCCGTGATCGCAGCCTTTCTCAGATTGCGCTTTCTCTTGGTAGATTTCTTGGTTAAGATATGGCTCTTATAAGCTTTCGCTCTCTTTAACTTCCCTGTTCCCGTCGCTTTAAACCTCTTCGCGGCGGCTCTCTTTGTCTTTAATTTCGGCATATTGAGTTCCTCCTGTTGTCATTTTTTGGCGCTGTTTTTGGATTTCGGCGCTAAGAACATTGTCATGCTTCTGCCTTCCACTTTCGGCGGCTTTTCCACATTGGCTATCTCTGCAAGGCTTGCGGCAAAGTCATCCAGAATGTGTTTGCTCTGGGCCATGCGCGAAATTTCACGGCCCCGGAAGCGCAAAGTGACCTTCACCTTGTCGCCCTTGGCCAGGAATTTGGCCGCGGCGCCGGTTTTGGTGTTCAGGTCGTTGGTGTCAATATTGGGAGACAGCCGAATCTCCTTGACCTCCGTTACCTTTTGCTTTTTCCTCGCTTCCTTCTCGCGGCGGGCCTGCTCGTATTTATACTTGCTGTAATCTACGATTCTGCACACAGGCGGCTTGGCGTTCGGCACGATCTTTACCAGATCCAGGCCCGCTTCCTCCGCAAGCCTTTGCGCGTCCTTAGAGGACATAATCCCAAGCTGCTCGCCGTTTTCACCGATCAGACGAATCTCCCTGTCACGGATCTGCTCATTGATCTGACATTCGTTATTGTTGCTAATAGCCTTTCCCTCCTCAATCTCCTGCAGCGATTCCATGCCGCCGCCAGTCCCTGAAAGCCGATGAAGTAGTCTTAGGCCGTTTGTGCCAAAGAGGCCGCCTGACTGCCGCCAAAGCTTTCATGGCAAAAAAATAGCAGATAGCAAGACAAACTATCCACCAGATAATTCATAGAATCCAGATATGGCCTGTGAAGAACTATAAACACCTGAAGCGCGCTTGCCGCAGGGTGAGAGTGGATACTCTGCTTGATGTTCCCGTGTGACTTTCTCACACACAAAGGCATTCTACAACAATCTTTCCGCTGTGTCAATCCATTTTTACGATTTCAGGCTAAAAAGTTTTATGGATTTCAGGCAAAAAACTTACTATTCACCGCCCCGGACGCTTTTGCGCGTGTAAGGCACCCGAAGGGCGGCTCATACACCGTAAGGCGTCCTGTGAAGGAGAGGAAATCGGCTGTGAATAGCAGCAAAAATTCTACACAAAACGACTCCTCAGAAATTGCCGCAGGATAAGGAACTGTCCCGACAGTTCCCAAGCACATGATTTCGCGGCAGCTCCTTACGGCTGCCTCTCCGTAAACGTGGCGCAGAGCGTATCCCCGCAGGTGTCCGCGTGATCTCCCCGGATACTGATCTGTTCCGCAGCGCATTTATAATTCCTGTTATAAAGGTACCTCACCGCCTCGCAGTCCACATGAATAATCTCCTTCGGGCTCTCCATCATATTCGCGTAGAAATCACCCCTGCGGTCCGCGAAGCTCTCGCAGCAGGTGTCCGACTCTCTTTTGGCGTCCCTGCCGCCCACCATGATATCGCCCTTGCAGCAGCAGTGCTCCTGATTATAAATACAATTGCTGACTCCACATCCTAATTTTGCCATAATTACCTCCCTGACTGTTTTCCGTCAGGGATAGTATGTGTGAAGATACCGCCGCTATGCATGGAAAAAATTACCATTTATGACGCGTTCCGGCCGCAGCATTTTTTATACTTTTTGCCGCTGCCGCAGGGGCAGGGATCGTTGGGATAAATTTTGGCCGGCTTGACCACAGTCGTGGAGGATTTCTGCTCCCGGTAAAGAGCCTTTCTCGTCTCCTCGTCAAAAATATCCTCCCAGGCTTCCAGCCCGTAGAGCCAGTCCGCTTCCGCCGCGACCATATTTTTGTAGAGAAGCGCAGTGTCATAGTCCAGACTGACGACCGTGTCCTCATCCATTGTCTCAATCGGATTGGGCACCTTCAGGGAATCATTGATTCCGTCCAGGAAACCGGTCATGATCTGGATATCCACTCCAAAGCGCTCCGCGAGCTGCGCCACAGAGCCGCTCACCGGTTCATCGGGCTTCTTGAGAATTTCCGCGTATATATTTTTTTCCTTTTCAAAATAATCCTTCCAGCGCTGCTGGTATACCGCCTGACTCTCATTCTCATTGTAGGCAGTCTTCCTCCATGTTTCCAGTAATGTCATTTCTTTTTCCTCCTCCATGTATTTCACAGCCGCGGTCCGCACACAGGAACTCAGCCTTTTATCAGCTTCGGGCTACGGCGAGGCTTTTATGGCCTGCGATTCGCGTATTAGACGGGACAAGATGCGCAGGTTATTTCGTGACAGTTCCTTAAGGAACTATTAAAGAATTCATCCTTACATCGCCCTGAAAACCGCCGCAAAATAAAAGCCGCATGACCTGCACACGGCTTTTATTATTATTCTGCTGTCTCCGCTGCTTCATTATTCTCATTGTCAGAAGCTTCGCTGCCGAGCATCGCCAGCACCTCTTCCACGCTCTTCCCGCTGGCGGCGAACGCGTCCAGAAGCTTCTTCTGGTCCTCCGCTTCCTTTGCGGTCTGCAGCTCCTTCAGTTCGTTCTTCTTGTCCTTCAGCTGCTCCTTGAGGGCTTCCATCTCGGCCGTCACAGCGGCAATTTTTTCCTCAACTGTCTGAGGCTGTACTTTTTTTCTTCCACGAGGCATAAGTCAATGGCTCCTTTTCATTTTATAATAAGCGACTTTACGTTGCTTTTATGTCAGTATACCCTGACGACTGACATATTGCAAGGAAAAATTTTGTCTTTCTTTATCACCGATCACGGTATTGCGCGTGCAGAGGGAATGCGGCTGTAAGCATTAACCTACCTCTCATTCCCGACAAAGAACAACGCTATCGTCCCCGGTCCGGTATGCACGCCGATGACAGGCCCGATGTCCGTGACCATTTTCACCTCAGCGCCGCACAGCTCCTTTAAGCTTCTGGTCAGCATATCCACCGTGTCCTGGCAGTCAGAGTTGCAGATATAGATCGGGTATTTTCCCAGATCAATGGCGGTCTCCTTCAGTCTTCTGGCAAGGCCGTTAATGGCGTTCTTTTTGCCGCGGACATTTCTGACGCTCACCAGATGCCCCTCGTTGTCCACGTGCATTAACGGCTTGATATTCAGCGTATCGCCAATCCAGGCCGTAGTGGGGCTGACACGGCCTCCCTTCTTTAAATACTCCAGAGTGTCCACGGTGAACCAGTGGCAGATCTTCAGCTTCATGCTCTCCGCGTATTCGGCCGCCTCCTCAATGGAAGCCCCCTCTTCCTTCCTGCATTTCACAAGATAAACCAAAAGCCCCTGCCCGGTAGACGCCGAAAGCGTATCCACCGTCAGAATCTTCCGCTCCGGATACTCCTCCTCAAGCTCCCCGGCCGCCACCTTCCCGGCGCTGTAGGTGGCGCTTAACCCGGAGGAAAAGCCCAGATAAAGAACATCATTTCCCTTCTCCAGCTCCCTGCGGAAACGCTCCCGGAAGGTTTCCGTGTTGACCGCCGCGGTTTTGGCAGTCTTTCC
>JAJQCU010000003.1:3753-4763 GCA_021202575.1 Lachnospiraceae bacterium | reverse complement strand
AATTGCGCACCGCTCCCCGATGTCCAGACTTAAATTCAGGTCCCGCAGCACATAGGCCTCACTGCCCGGATATTGAAAAGAGACGTGCTCAAATTCCACTAAAAACCGGTCGTCCCGGCGCTTTTCCACCGGAATGGTACCCTGATAAAGCGGATGCTCCACCGTCACATAGTCCAGATATTCCCGGCCAAAGAGTGCCGGGTTTCTCAGATTCCCCACTCCCGCCATCATCGCAGCAATATCCTGCACGCACTGCAGAATGCTGCCTGCATATCTCACCACGCTTCCCACGGAAATCAGACCCATGTAGGCGCAGAGGGCAGCATACAGATAAACACCACCGATGCCCAGCGATGACAGTGCCTCTCTCTTCCCCGCCTGCTCCGCGTTGGCGCTGCAGATGTTGCTCCAGTGAGCGGCGATCTCTTCCTCCCTGTCGCAGGCCCCCTCCTCCACCAGCTTCTCCTGCCCGAAAATCCGCAGATCCTTTCCGCTCTCCGCGCCAAACAAAATGGCGTGGCGATAATAGTTGCTCTTTCTGCACAGGCGGCTGATGATGTCTTCCTCCTCCTTCTCAATCCGGTTGAGCTTCAGAAGCCATACATACATTTTCCGGATATAAACCGCCACCACCACCGCAATGCCCAGAGACAAAAACCAAAATTCCCATGATCCCGTTTTCCCTGCCGCGAAAAACATGGGAATCAGAACGCATACCGCTGCAATCGTCCCAAAAAAGCCCTGCAGGACATTATCCAGCGGCCAGATCAGCATCCAGTATATGCCTCCCCAATGGATCGTGATCTGCTCCTGCCTGCGTTTCTTTTCCTGAAAGGCGGCGCTCTCCAGCAGCTCATAATCCATGAACATACTGGCCTCGTTCATATCCAGATTCTGCCGCTCCATGATATTTTCAATTCTGGCGTTAAACTGCTGCCGCATGAAATTGGACACCATATTCGCGGCAAAGATCACTACCAGCCAGAGAAGTAATGTCTTTAACAGCTCCT
>JAJQCU010000003.1:0-3743 GCA_021202575.1 Lachnospiraceae bacterium | reverse complement strand
CCGCCGCGCCCCGTACCAATAAATCCACCAAAACACCGGACATCATCACCGGCAGATAAGACTTCGTCCCATCAAGAAATGCAGCCAGCACACAGTACACAATAGTGGATCGGTTGTGTCTTGCGTACAGAGAAAATAATTTCCGCAATACCACCAGATCAGATTCATTTTTCATCAGTTTAATCCCCCATCATCCTGCGGCGTTTTTCTTCCCTCGCCTGCTCCCGATAATATCTGCTCTGCATCTCAAACAGCTCCGCGTATCTGCCGCCCGCTTCCATCAGGCTCTCGTGGGTTCCCTCCTCCGCGATCCGCCCGTTTTCCAGCAAAATAATCCGAGCGCAGAACCGCGTGCTGGACAGCCGATGGGAAATAAAAACCGAGGTTTTTCCCTCCCCCAGCTCGCCATATTTTAAGTAAATCTCATTCTCGGCGATAGGGTCCAGGGCCGCCGTGGGCTCGTCCAAAATCAACAGCTTCGCGTCCTTATACAATGCCCGCGCCAGCAAAAGCCGTTGCTTTTCCCCGCCGGAAAAATCCACCGCGTCATCATATACCTCCTTCACCAGAAAGCTCTCCTCCTTATGGGAAAGCTTTGACAGAACCGTCCCGAAATCCGATTCGGAAAGCGCCCTCTCCATCCGCGCTTTATCCGGATGATAAGTGGAAGCGATATTTTCCTCCACCGTTCCCGGCAGGATGGTATAGTCCTGAAAAAGCACAGACAGCAGACTGTAATACTGCCTCCTCTCGATTTTTTCCAGAGGAAGTCCGTTGACCAGAATTTCTCCCTCTGTGGGCTGATAAAAGCCGCACAGCAGCTTGACCAGTGTGGTTTTGCCCGCGCCGTTTAAGCCAATCAGCGCCAGCTTTTCCCCCAATTTTATGGTCAGGTTTATATGGGAAATCACCGGCTTTTCCTGACCCGGGTACGTAAAGCTTACATTTCTTAACTCCAACGTCAGGCCGCCGTCAATCCACCTCTCCACCTCCTCCAGCGGCAGATTTTCCCCCTCGTTTCTGTGCTCCTTCGCCTCAAAAAACTCCCGCATACTGCTCAGAACATTGCTGCATACCCCCAGAAACAGCGCCTGTCCGCTTCCGTATGTAAAATACCCGCTGAAACTGTTCAAAAGGCCAAAATACAGCACAAATTCCGAAAGCGATATCTCTCCCGCAGCCGCGATCATGAGTAAATACCCGTAAATCAGGCCGTTTCTCACCAGATCCACCAGCACCTGCCCTGTTCCCGTCAGGGTATACCAATTATGAACCTTCGCATATTCCCGGTTCATCTGATTCAGGCTGTCCTCATATTTTTTCAAAAGCCAGTCCGCCATATGATACATGCGAATGTCCTTGCCGCCGGCCGGTTCCATGGAGGTTTCCGTGAGGTAAGAAAGCCGTTTGGAAATTGCCTCCTGAACCGGATAGGACTGAGAGTGCTTTCCTCTGGCAAATTTCAGAAGGCCCATGGATATCACACTGGAAACCAGGGCAAGAAGCGGAATCCACCACCTGACCCGGGCCAGCAGCACTCCATAAAAGAGCAACGGCATAGCACAATAGAACACATCCGGCAAAATCTCAATCAGACTGGTCAGCCCTCTCCCATGAAAGATTGCCGTATAGGCGGCGTTGGCGTTATTCTGGAATTGCTCACTCTCCAGAATATCATAATCCACCCGCATCTTTTTTTGCGCAAATGGCCGGGCATAATGGGTTCGGTAAGTATTATTTCCCAGGCTCACCAGATTGGAGGCCACATAGCATGTGGTATTCCCGATCAGCATCACAATCACCAGCAGCAGAATCCTCAAAAGAGCCGTCTCCATCCGCCACCCCTGCGTCAGTCCCTCCACAATCACCGAGGGCAGAAGATTGCCCGCGAAATTCCCAATAAATGCAGCCACCGGCCAGAGAATACTCAGCCAGAAAATTCCCGGCTCCCACCGAAACAGATTTTGCAGATGATAAAGCATATTGCTCCAGAAACTGTATTTCCCGTGCTTCTTTTTTTCAAGCATCGGGCCGTTATCATAAATCATCCCATCTCCCCCTTCTTTTTCTAAGTGGATAAATTCGCTTCTGCGGGCAAGCCCGCATACTGTGCAGATCGACGCTTAACACGTGCCGCCGGCACACGGCATCCCGCCTGATTTGCCATTGAGAATTCTTCTACAGTAAAAAATGTTCATGCTGACATCAGAAATCTGATTTTCTCTGTCTGCATGAACATCATACCATACTGTTTTCTTTTACGGGGTCATTTCGCACGAAAGGTTTCTCTCACGCACGAATGGTATCCCCACCTCCACCGCAAACACTCCGTCCTCCGTCTGCATATTCAGATACCCGCTGTACTTCTCCACCAGACTCTTCACCCGCGCAAGCCCAAAGCCATGCTCCCTGGATTTCGTGGAGGAAAATAAACCTCCGGCCCGTCGGGCTCTTCCTTTCATGGAATTGGTGACGCACAGATACAATTGCCCCTTCAGCTCATCCATATAAATCCGGACAAACCTCTCCTCCTCCGCCACCTTCTCACAGGCCTCCATGGCGTTATCCAGCAGATTTCCCACCAGCACTGCCATATCCGTCTGAGAGACCGTCAGCTCCTTCGGCACAAGGGCCGTGGCGTCCACCCGGATTTTTCTCTCCTTCATCAGCGTCAGCTTACTGTTTAAAATCGCGTCCACCATCATATTTCCTGTTTTGATCACCGTGTCCACCTGGGTCAGGTCCTGCTCCAGCATATCCAGATAAGAAGCCGCCTGCGCATGCTGTTCCTGTGCCAAATATGCCTTCAGTACCTGAATATGATTGTGATAATCATGTCGCCAGCCCCGCATCTTGCGGTACATAGTCTCCACCTCGTCGTAATGGCGACTGACCAGCTCCTCCTGAAAGGCGTTCACTCTCCTTTTGGTCAGGTATGGGAGCAGAAGTATCCAGACGGCCAGATTTACCAAAGCCAGTGCTCCCATTATGAAAATACATATCATGATAACTCTATCTCCGGTTATTTTTTCTGAAAGGGTGTCAGTAATAATCTCCGTAAAACAAAGCAAAAAATCTATTACCACCCAATTACAATTATCAGCTCTGCCCGGGTTTCGCAAAGTACCGCACAAACTCCGCGTTCACTTGCTGCCTTATCCTGCGGCTCAACGGCACCCGCCGCCCGTCATCCAGCACCACATCCTCTTTCCACACGCTGGATGCATATTTCAGATTCACCAGATAGGACCGGTGCGTTCGGACAAAGGAAAGCCCTTTCTCTGAAAATAACTTCTCCATGTCCCCGATGGAGCGCTTTACGCGATATTCCATATTTTTCAGATACACGGCGCAGTCGTGGGCAAATGCCTCCACATACCAGATGTCCTCCAGCGTAATTGTCACCACGCCAGTCTGCATGACTCCTCTTTTCACACTGCCCGGACGCTTTCCCACCTGTCCGACGCCAGGATAATCGGATGCCTGCCCGACGCCCTTTGATCCTCCCGCGAAATCATTCCCTGCCGGACCGGATATCTCCGCGACCTCGAACACCTCCCGGATTCCCCTCTTACGCAACCCCGCGTATGCCCGGTCCAGTACCTGATAAAGCTTCTCCCGAGCCACCGGCTTCATCAGATACTGCAGTGCCGCCACCTCGTACCCCTGCCCGATTTACTCATCATATCCGGTGATGAACACAATCGCCGCATCCTCATCTGACTCCCGAATATGCCCGGCCA
>JAJQCU010000245.1 GCA_021202575.1 Lachnospiraceae bacterium | reverse complement strand
AACATATAATAAAGAATGAGCAGCCCCGCGATCGCCACCATCGCGTAGGCCAGCCTTTTGCTGACCAGCCAGCCGAAGACCTCATAGTAATCCTTTTTATGGCGTGGCTTGACGTTGAGTACTTTGGTAAAAAGGGACTGAATCAGGGCGATGAACTTGGTTCTGATATAATTCCAGCTGGTCCAGAGCTTGATCTTGGTCACCAGAGGCGTAATCTTCGCCTTCGCGGTTGTGAGCAATACGTTGAACAGATTGGTATTCACCCTTCTTCCTCCCTTCTATGGTTTCTCTTAAGTCTCCGGCGTTTCCCGGTACATCATATCGAAAACTCCTGTGCAGATCATCTGATCCGTCTTCCCGACAGTACAAGCCGAAAATTCTCAGCGCAGCCGACAGTCACCGGAAATTCAACGCCTTTCTTAATGTCCTCAGGGCTTCAGTCCTCCGGCCGCAGACGGCAGATGTCGCCGCTTGTGTACGCCTGGTTCAGATATTTTTCACAGGTAAACAGATACCACTTGCTGATCTGATCAAAGGAATTGACCTTCAGGACATCGGAAAAGCCGTTTCTGGCCAGATAAAAATCATGCTGGTAAAATAACCGGATGGCTGTCTGGAATTTCTCCTCCGTATCAAGCTTCAGCCTTCTCTCCACCGGGGCGCAGGCGTTTAGCACCTCGTACAGCTCCAGCTTTCTGCCGGCTTTTTCCAGGAAAATATAGCCTATGTATCTGCAGCCCTCCCCGGCCTTTTCCCGGGTTCTGACCTCGTCCGTGATCACCAGCTTTAAGTCCATCTCCCGAAACCAGGCCGCGAAACGCTCCATCTGCTCTTTTTCCTCCGATAAAAGGAAGGGGAAGCACTGGCGTTCATTGCCGGCCACCGCGTACAGAAATTCCGAATAATGAAGCAGTATCCCGGTTCTCATGCCGTCAAGCCCCGGCGCCGATGAAAACTCATGCAGAAAAGAGGTCCCGAAATCCACACTGTGAGAATTCTTTTCCAGGAAAAGGACTCTCAAGCCTGTCAGATCCGAATTCCCCGGCACAAAGTAACCGCCGCTTTCCTCCTGATGCTTCTCAACCAGTGTGACGAATTCGCTCATCCGCGAAGCGGACTCCTCATCCGCGCTCTCCGGCTCATCGGAGGTGACAAAGGCCACTGTCCCTTTCAGGCGGACAAAGTCTCCTCCCTCCACCTCCGTAATGGAGTCCCTGCCGAATATTTTCTCAATATCCTTGGGAGCGAAGCGGTAACAGGATTCGTAAATCCGGTATCTGGCGTAATTGATCCTGCTGATCTGCTTCTGCATTTCCATAAAGCTGTTCCACATCACCGCCACATCTTTACTTTTTGCGGTCTCCTTGGAGGGAACCTCCTGCCCGCCGGAGGCCGTCAGCATGGCTTTGGAAAGGCCGGAAATTTCTCTCCCCTGCCGGAAAAGAAGTCCGAGGCAGACCGCGCTGCCCAGCAAAAACAGCAGTACCGCGGCCAGAAGATAAACCCGTATAAAGGAGTCCGCAAGCAAGCCCTCACTCTCCCCGGAAATAACCGCTGTCAGAGAACCGGAAAGGCCGTCTCCGGTCTCAAGCTCCATTTCCAGAAATTCCCCGCTGCCGTAAACACTTTCCAAAGACACGCCGTTGTGCCCGCTGGCGCTTGCCAGAATCATCTGATCCGACGTTCTGACCAGGCAGAGATCCGCAAAGAAGCCTTCCGTCCTGTCATCCTTTATATAGGCCGACAGCCGGTCCCACAGGGCATAGTAGGAGTCAGTGGAATAAAAGCTGTCCGTTTCCATATCCTGAAGCATATCGGCGTCCAGAGTCTCCGCGAACAGTTCCAGATAATACCGGCTGAATTTTTCATTCTCTTCAGCCTCAGACGTCCGCCGCCCCCACAGCGTGAGCGCCGCTCCCGCGAAAATCAGCAGAAAGAGAAGCCCTTCCGTGATTGCCGCCATGTATACCGTATAGCTTTTGCGATACAGGGCGTTCACCGCCAGTATGATCAGGGCAATGCCGGCGAACAGAAGAAGAATCCACGTGATCAGATAAAACTGCTGATTGTTGGCCTCCTGCCCCGCGTCCAGAAGCAGCTGTTCACATACAGCGTCCTGGCTGGCGTCGCTTAAATAATACTCCGCGCCGGTTCCGTCGTCCTTCCATGAGACAAAGGCTCCGTTTTCATAACCGGCCCAGTTGATCTGCCGGCCTTTCTCCGCCGACAAGCTCTGCGAGGCATATAGGACGATACCTTCAGCGTCCTCCCCGCTTCCCGGCAGATTCTCCTCGGACAGATATTCCGCATCTATAAAAAACGCTTCCGCGCTTTCCCCAGTCTCTGAAACCACCGTCACATAAAAGCCCTTGGACACGGCGGCAAAATCACTGACAAAGCCTTCCTCTTCCGGCGCCAGTTCAAAGACCGGCGTCGCGGCCAATTGCTGGGCGGCGTCAGCGGTCTACACAAAGCGGGAGGTAAGTTATTGTACCTCCTCCGGGTTAAGAGCCAGCAGCCCATACAGGCCGTCCCCGTTGCTATCCAGCCCGATAAAAGTACTGCCGCTCTCCACAGCGTTACTCAGCAGCATAAACTGGGGAACCTCATCGATCAGGCTTCCCCCCGACAGGCTCCTTAAGGCAGCCACCGCAAGCAGCCAGAGACAGCAAAGCAGAATGGTCACTCTTCCTTTCATTTGCCTCTCCCTCCTTTATCCTGTCAGTGTTTCCGTTCCGATTGTCTTAAATCCGTTAAATAAAAGCCTGAGCCAGGGAATATCCCCAAAGATCAGCTGTGTGATCAGGGACGCCAGCACAACCACCGACAGCACCACACACAGATACAGTGAAATTCTGAAAACCAGATCCTGCCTGCGGACAAACCAGGCTTTGATCCTCTGGATAATGCCCTTCTTTTTTTCAGGCGCGGCCGCGATCCGTATGTCCTTGTATAACTCCGTGAAGGAGGAATAGCTTCTTCGGTCGATTTTCTTTTCCAGAAGCTGGTAGCTGAACGCCTTTCCGGAGGCTTTGGAGCTTAAAAGCTTTCTCAAAATCTGCGCACATTCCACCGCGCAGTCTCTCTCCGTTTTTGTAATATCCAGCTCCGCTAAGTCTGTCTGATATCCGAGATAAACGGAGTGATCCTTGGAAAGATTCAGCTGCCCCTGTCTTAAAACCAGATAAAGAAACGGGAAGGGAAGGCCACAGGTAATACAGGCCATAATGACCTGCACACAGATCGCCTCGCACTCCGGAAGCGTGTAAAATCTCCCCGTGTAAAAATCAGAAAGCGGTCTCTCCTGCTTATATTCAAACACCATGCAGAATATGCCCTGATCCGAAAAGCTGTGAACGCACACATCCCTGTCCGACGTACCGGACAGCCGAAACATCTCCAGACACTGCTTCACCGTCTCATGGTCCCGGACCGCCAGAACCGTATACAACGCTCCCGAAGCGGAATTCAGATCACGGCAGACCAGAACATCGTTGACTGTATTAGATTTTATCGTCCGGACGCATAAAAGCCTCATCAACTGCGACTGATAGATCATATCTATCAATCTCCTCCACTGTGATCCGCCAAACCGCTCCCGTTATTTTTCGGGATCCGTTCCTTCCTTCTTGACGATCGCGTACGCGTATGTACAGATCACCGGCATATCCACACAATAAACGCGGATCTCATAAACTCCCTCCTTAGACGGAGATGTATAAACGCCGTCGGACGTGATCTCCCCGCTTCCCGGTTCTGTCATCTCGTAAGCGATACTGCAGGCCTCCATATTGTTATACCGTACATGGAAATAATGATTCTCCCGCACGCCCATAACCACCGTAGGCGTATCCACTGAAATGCTCTTCCCGCTGTAGCTTTCCATAAGCCCCAGGTCGTTGCCGGCCGGAAAACGGATGGCCACCCACCTGAAGGTCAGGGACAGATAATTCACATTCTCCTGCAGCCTGGCCGCCACAATGAAGCTTCCCTTGTCCGCCATGACCTTCACGGCAGTCTCCACATCCACCGCGGACATCTGTTCGCTGTCAAAAAGCTTCGGATTGCCGTAAACCGTATTCCGGGAGCTGGCGCCCAGAGCCGGATCCTCCGCGATGTATTCGTATCCGATCTCCACATACACATTTCCCTTGCCCAGGCCGTGCATGATCTCCCCGGAATAACGGACGTCGCCACGCCGCGCGTTCTCGCCCAGGGGAATTTCCAGCACGCCGGAAGCCGCTTCAATGGCCTTTCCCTGCCAGCCGGACTGGCCGGCTGCCTTAGACCGGGCGGAGCCGGCCGCCGCCGGCTTATAGATATCCGCCTCCTTGGAAAAATATTCCAGATAACGGCTGCGCAGCCCGTCCTGGGCCGGAGCCTGTATGTAGCTCTTGACGCCCTTTTCCTGAATATCCTCAATAATGTACGCGTTCTGTGTCCTCGTCAGCTTCAGGTCCGCCAGGCAGACATAATCCTTTGTCTCACCCATGCTCTTCATTTCCAGGCTGATATGCCCGATCTCCTGGCTGACCAGATCCTGCGGCCTCATGTCCGTCAGCGCCACAGTCAGCGCACAGCCGGAGGCAGTCTCCATTTCCTCTCCGTCGATTGAGGCCCTCGCCGCGCCGCTCTCCACCACAATACTGCTCTCCAGCACCGGCGCGTTCTGCGTATGCAGCCAGTATTCTCTGACGGCGTTCTCCCCCATTGCCAGAGAGACATCCTTCACACCAATTTTCAGCTCATGGCCGCCGTCCGGAGTCAGGAACACCGGAG
>JAJQCU010000409.1:4517-4788 GCA_021202575.1 Lachnospiraceae bacterium | reverse complement strand
AGATTTACAAGCACCAGTTTAAGGATCTTTCCGGCGTCATTGCCCGGATTAAAAACCGCAATTACAAGTTTATCATATATATGGATGACCTCTCCTTTGAGGAATTCGAGGTGGAATATAAGTTCCTGAAGGCGGTGATCGAGGGTGGTGTGGAGACGAAGCCGGACAATATTCTGATCTATGCTACTTCCAACAGGCGCCATCTGATTAAGGAGGTCTGGTCTGACCGGGATGATATGGAAAACGGAGGCGGCCTGCATCGGTCCGACAC
>JAJQCU010000409.1:0-4507 GCA_021202575.1 Lachnospiraceae bacterium | reverse complement strand
CCCGCTTTGGAGTTACCATTATCTATTCCAAGCCCACGCCGAAGGAGTTTCAGGAGATTGTGCTGGGGCTGGCGCACCGCGCGCAGATAGCGATGCCCGATGAGGAGCTTCTGGCGGAGGCCAATAAGTGGGAGCTTTCCCACGGGGGAATTTCCGGACGCACCGCACAGCAGTTTGTCAATTACGTGCAAAGTATCTGCGAATAACCCGAAATACATCCTATAGCTTATCAGGCTTGTACAGGGCCGCTCTTTGATGCTGCCTGTAATAATCTGGCTATGATATAGTCATAAACGATCGCAAACCGTTATAAATAAATGGTGCAAAAACCGGGAACATTGTTTCCGGGAGTTGCTGTACTGTTTATATTTTAGGAAAGTAAATTGAAAGGATAACAGCGAATTATGAAGATTTACATCTGCTTCCCCGAAGGGAAAGCCAAAGCTCTCACCATGAGCTACGACGACGGCAGGCTTGCCGACAGAAGACTGATCAGTATTTTTAATAAATACGGAATCAGAGGGACCTTCAATCTGAACGCCGGCCTGATGGGTCAGCCGGAGCGTATTCCGAGGGAGGAGGTCAGAGAGCTGTATCAGGGCCATGAGATCGCGACCCATACCTATACGCACCCTACTATTGCCCGCTGCCCGTCGGTTGAGATTTACAGAGAAATTGTGGAAGACAGAAAGGGGCTGGAGGCTCTTACGGGATATCCGGTGAGAGGGCACGCCTATCCCAACGGCTCTGTAAACGACCAGGTCAAGCGCATCTTTTCGGACTGCGGCATCGCCTATGGGCGCACGGTGGAGGAGACCGGAGGCTTTGAGCTGCCCGCGGAGTGGATGAACTGGAAGGCTACCTGCCACCACAACCATAACCTGCTGGAGCTGGGAGAGCAATTCCTGAATTTTAAGAAGATCCAGTATTTGAAATGCATGTATGTGTGGGGCCATTCTTATGAGTTTGACAACCATAACAACTGGAATCTGATGGAGGAATTCTGTGGGATGATGGGCGGACAGCCGGATATCTGGTATGCCACGAACATTGAGATCCATGATTATATGGAGGCTTCAAAGCTTTTGCAGTTTGCGGCGGACGAAAGCTTCGTATATAATCCGGCTGTTATGGATATGTGGCTTTCCGTGGATGGGGAGATTGTAAAAGTGGCCGGAGGAGAGAGGAAGAGTTTATGTTAGACATCTTAATTGCGGTTTTGTTTGGCCTGGTGGAGGGCATTACCGAGTGGCTGCCGATCAGCTCCACCGGTCATATGATTTTGCTGGAGGAATTTATCGGCTTTGAAAATGTCAGCGAGGATTTCTTCAGTATGTTCGATGTGGTCATCCAGCTGGGCGCAATCCTTGCAGTGGTGGTTTTATTCTGGAACCGTTTATTTCCTTTCAGAAAAATACAGGACAGGAAGCACCCATCGGGACATATTGCGCTGGATATGGATATCATCCGGATATGGGTCAAGGTGCTGATCGGCTGTATTCCCGCTGCTGTGGTGGGCATTTTGCTGGACGACTTCGTGGATGAGCATTTTTATAACGGGGTTGTAGTCTCTCTGGCGCTGATCGTTTTCGGCGTGGCCTTTATTGTGATTGAAAACTGGAATAGGGGCAGGACTCCCGCTGTCAATTCCATCGAGGAGATGGATATTAAGACCATTCTGATCGTCGGCTGCTTCCAGCTGCTGGCGGCCATTTTCCCGGGCACGAGCCGCAGCGGGGCTACCATTGTGGGAGCGCTGCTGATCGGCGTCAGCCGTACCACCGCAGCGGAGTTCACCTTCTTTATGGCGGTGCCTGTGATGGCTGGGGCGAGCCTTTTAAAGCTTCTGAAATTTGGCCTGAGTTTTACCGCCCTGGAGGCCGCGGTATTGCTGATCGGCATGGCGGTTGCCTTTGTGACTTCGCTGATTGTGATTCGTTTCCTGTTAGACTATATCCGGAAGCATGACTTTAAGGTGTTTGGTTACTATCGCATTATTCTGGGCGTGATTGTATTGCTTTATTTTGCGGTTGCGGGGTAGAAATATGGCGCAGATTATCGGGAGCGCGGCGCTCATTTTATTTATATGCAATCTGATTGGCCAGCTGTGGGTCAATAAATGGGAGGAATATCAGGATTCTCTCTGGATGGCGACGGTCATGGGGCTTCTGCAGCTCTTCGCGGCCTTTCAGGTGGTGGCGGTGCCGGCGATTTTCATGAAAAGGAAGCTTCATGAGATGGTGATTTATATGGCGGTGGTCATCGCGTTGCTGAGCGTGGCGTCCTTTGTTTATATTTTTAAGAGCGGCGGCGCTTATTATAAGCACCAGGCAGAAAAACTGAAGAGGGCTGTGAAGGACAGAGGGAACGTCTGGCTTTTGGTGGCGGCGGCGCTGATTCTGTATCAGACCTGGTACGCTTCATCCCATGACGCGTTAAACGGAGATGACGTCCGTTATGTGGGAGCCATTCTGGACGCGGTGGAAACGGATGAGATGCTGATGTATAATCCAACTACCGGAGGATATCTTGGGGAGATTATGTCCGAATTTAAAAAGGACGCTGTGGCGCCTATCCTGATGTTCTGGGCCATGTGGAGCAGGCTTCTGGGCATTCACGCGGGAGCCTTTGCGCATACGCTGGTTCCTTTATTCATGGTACCGATGGCTTATAGCGCGGCGTTTTTGCTGGGGCATAAGCTGTGCGGGAAGGATAACCGATGGACAGGAATGTTTTTAGCTGTGTACTGTCTGTTTAATCTGGTCAATCATTCTCTTCCTATTGAGGGAATGGGAAAAACGATTTATTATATGCGCTGGGGGAAGAGTATTTTATATTGTTTTTTAATCCCCTTTGTTATTCTGCTGCTGATGGAAATGATGGACGCAAAGAAAACGGGACAGATTTACATAAGACTGGGAGTAACCCTGCTTGGAGGATGTCTGGCTTCTACCATGTCCTGTATAATGCTTCCGTTTATGACAGGTGTCTGGGCGGTATGCGATGGCATCAGGGAGAAATCCGTCCGTCGGTTTCTGATACCGATCCTGTTATGTATTCCTGCTATAGGCTATGGCCTGTTTTACCATTTTATAACGTCGTGAGGTACACGGAATGATATCGGAAGCTTTAATTATTTTACGGCAAAATACCCTGCTACAGACAGGAAGTGGCGTGTTCTGGCTGTCGTTACTCTTTCTTCTGCTGATTTTCAGAAAAAGGGAGTGGAAATATAAGTTTGTTTATCCGGTATATGCCATGGTATTTGTTTTCACATGGTATCCCACATATGCCTATCTGCTCAATCCGGTATTAAGTGACTATGGACACAGGATGGTCAATGTCATTCCCATTGTCGCTATTATCGCACTTGCAGTCAGCTTTTGCTGCAGTAGGCTGCATGGGAAAGAGGTAATTCTTGCTGTGATCGGAGTTGCCTTTATAATGTATTATAATTCCGATTCCGCTTATGCGGGTTATTATCTTGAAGATTTTTACGAGGTTGAAAATATATATGGGATTCCCCAGGATGTGGTGGATGTGTGCGATCTGTTACTCTCAGAGAGTGAAGAGCCATTGCTCATAGTTACTGAGTATGACGTTGTTTATTTCAGGCAATATTCCAGCAAAATCAAATTGCTGTACGGAAATGATCTGTTTGAGGGAAGTATGCCCGGTGCATCGAATATATTAGGGGATTATTGGGATATGGCTGCCTTGCTGGAGGATACAGAATTTATCAGTTTAATTGCGGTGGGTGAAAAGGCCAATCAATATGGGGTGGAATACATTGTGATCAACGCCTCTACTCATGTGGAACCGTACAATGAAGGGGAAACCTATTATACCTTATATGCGACAATCGGTGATTATGACGTGTACAAAAACAACAGTCTTTATTGAAGAAGCTGTTTTTCTTTAAATTCTTCTTTTCCATGATATTTATTCATGTCCCCCATTTGCTATGTTCACTATATCAAAAGGTGTATAAAATGGAAACCTAAAAAATTGAGCAAAGGAAATCAATTAAAAATAAGGAACAGTAAAGGAAAATCAAGTTGATTAAAAGGAGAGTACAGTTGTGATGAAGCTTGGGGAAACATCCCACAAAAATGATATGGTTTTTGTATCAGTTGTTTTTATTTGTTCGGTTATTGTAAGATTTTTGATGATTCCAGAATATAGAGTAATTGGGGTTTATTGTGATGAACTTCGATATCTGGACATTGCCAGAAGTTTGCTATCATCTGGGTCTCTTTCCATACGTGGCGTTGCAACTTATTTTTCCAAAATTTTGTACTCAATAGCCATTATTCCTGCAATGACATTAGATAATCCGGTTGATCAGATAAGGATGGCAGGAATTATTAACGCGGTATGGATTTCTTCCTCGGTAATACCAGCGTATTTATTGTCTAAATGTATAAGCTCCTCAAGAACAGTAACAATGTTTGCAGTGTTGATAACTACAGTTATGCCATTTATGACTTTTTCCATGGGGTTTATG
>JAJQCU010000345.1:4187-4789 GCA_021202575.1 Lachnospiraceae bacterium | reverse complement strand
GTTCAGGTCTCCACGCAGCTGGACGCTCTTCGCCCGATCTTTACCGAGATCGCCGAGGAGGAAAATATCACTCTGGAGGAAATGTTCATTAAGTATATGGATCTGCAGAGCGAAGCCAGCCTGCAGGAGGAAATGCATCTGCGGGAGACCTTCGCCGAACAGGCCAATGATCCGGAGAATCCCATGCTGTTCCGGTAATTCCTCCGCACGCAATTCAAAAACTCTCCCGCACCCTGAATATTCATAACGCGGGAGAGTTTTAATTTACAAAACGCATATTTACTTAATCACTCTGACCCTGAATACGCCGGAGATGGCGTTCAGGCTCTCCACCATCCGGTCAGTCGCTTTCTGATCCAGATCAATCAGGGTGTAGGCCACCTCATCCCGGGATTTGTTGACAACCTCGGCGATATTGATGCCAGCGTCCGTGGCACAGGTAGTGATCGCGGTCAGCATACCGGCCACATTCCTGTGCAGAACCGCCACACGGGATGCCGTTCTGCAGGGGCCGACCTCACAGCGGGGATAATTGACGCTGTTGACAATGCTGCCGTTTTCCAGATAATCCTCGATTTCCTTTACTGCCATCACCGCTCAGT
>JAJQCU010000345.1:0-4177 GCA_021202575.1 Lachnospiraceae bacterium | reverse complement strand
GGCAATGGCGTCCTTACCGATCATTCCTTTTGTGGAATCCATGGCAGGGACATGAATGGTAATAAAATCACAGCTTGTGTAAATTTCATTCACATCTGTCACATGCTTTACGCTGTGACTCAGCTTCCAGGCCGCGTCCACGGACAGGAAGGGATCATACCCCATAACCTTCATGCCCAGCTGCTCCGCCACATTGGCCACCATGGCGCCGATCGCTCCCAGGCCGATAACGCCCAGGGTCTTACCCATAATCTCCGTACCGGCAAAGGCTTTCTTGGCTTTCTCGGTGGCTTTGGCGATCGCGGGGTCCGCCTGATTCTCCTTTACCCATTCAATGCCGCCCACAATATCGCGGCTGGCCAGCAGCATGGCGGCGATAATGATCTCCTTCACCCCGTTGGCGTTGGCTCCCGGCGTATTGAACACCACAATTCCCTTCTGCGCGCACTTCTCCAGTGGAATATTATTGTAGCCGGCGCCCGCTCTCGCCACAGCCAGCAGGCCTTCCGGCAGCTCCATATCATGCATCACGGCACTCCTGACCAGAATGCCGTCGGCCTCGGCCGCGTTGTCCGTCAGGGAATAATTTTCAGGCAAATGATTTAATCCAACCTTTGAAATTGGGTTCAGGCAATGAATCCGATACATTTTATTTCTGATTCTCCTTTTCAAATTCTCTCATAAATTCCACCAGCGCCTCTACCCCCGCAAGGGGCATGGCGTTATAGATGCTGGCGCGCATTCCGCCGACAGTCCGGTGCCCTTTCAGATTCACGAAACCGGCTGCCGTGGCCTCCTGCACAAATTTAGCGTCCAGATCCGCGTTTCCTGTCACAAAGGGTACATTCATGATGGAACGGTCCTCCCTGCGGACAGTGCCATGGAACAGATCGGACTGATCCAGGAAATCATACAGGACCTTCGCCTTGGCTTCATTGCGCTCCTTCATAGCCTCCAGGCCGCCCTGGGCCTTCAGCCATTTGAAGACCTTGCCGCAAATGTAAATGCCGTAGCACGGAGGTGTATTGTAAAGGGAACCATTGTCCGCCTGGGTTTTATACTTCAGCATGGTCGGAGTTCCCGGCAGTACATTATCGGTAACCAAATCCTCTCTGATAATTACAATCACCACGCACGCAGGGCCGATATTTTTCTGCGCGCCTCCGTATATCAGAGCATATTTTGACACATCCACAGGCTCCGACAGAAAACAGCTGGAGACATCCGCCACCAGCGGCTTTCCCTTGGTATTGGGCAGCTTTTTGTACTTGGTGCCGTAAATGGTGTTATTTTCACAGATGTATACATAATCCGCGTTCTCGGAAACCGGCAGGTCGGAACAGTCCGGGATATAGGAAAAGGTCTGATCCTCGCTGGAAGCGATCTTATTAACCTTCCCGTAAAGCTGAGCCTCCTGAAAGGCCTTTTTCGCCCACTGGCCGGTGACAATGTAGTCCGCCACCCGGTTCTTCATCAGGTTCATGGGAATGGCAGCGAACTGCTGGCTGGCTCCGCCCTGCAGAAACAACACCTTATAATTGTCAGGAATCCCCATCAGCTCCCTTAAATCCGCTTCCGCGTCCTTGATAATCTTATCAAAGGCCTTCGAGCGGTGGCTCATCTCCATCACCGACATGCCCGTACCCTGGTAATCCAGCATCTCCAAAGCCGCCTCCTTAAGCACCTCCTCGGGAAGCACCGCCGGGCCGGCCGAAAAATTATATACCCTGGACATAATAAACTCTCCTCCTGTCTCTTGCCCGGAACACTTTTGATCTGTTCCGGCAATTCAACGATTTAATTCGCTAAAATTTCTGAATCCGTATCTTACGCCTTCTGCCGGATAAAGTCAATCGCAAACCTGCACGTGAAAAAAGTCCGGCTTTGATAATTTATTGTCAAAAATACCGGTAAGGGTGTTGAAAATAACCTGAAATCCCTTATAAACAAAGAGCGCTCATTTTCTGCTTCATTCTCAGAAATTGCTCAGCTACGGCGAGGCTTTTATGACCTGTGATTCGCGTATCAGGCGGTGCAAGATGCGCAAATTATTTCGTGACAGTTCCTTAGTAAACAATCACCGTCATTCCGCTGGACACCAGCGAATACAGCTCCTTCGCGCTGGACGATGGCAGGTTGACACAGCCGTGAGAGCCGTTGGTCAGATAAATCTCTCCGCCAAAGGACGACCTCCAGTAGGCGTCATGAAACCCGCAGCCGTTATAAAAATGCATCCAGTAATAGACAAAGGTTTCATAATCCTCACCCCTCAGCGTGCGGTTTTTCTGTTTATATTCTATGTAGTAAACTCCGGTCGGCGTGTCTCTTCCCTTCGCCACATCCTCCGTGACGCAGTCGCTCTCCCAGATCAGCTCGCCGTCCTCATACATATAGCAGTGCTGCCCGGAAATATCCACCTCAATATAGGTGCCGGAAATCGCCCTGCCATAGTCATTTTCGACCGCGCTTTCCGGATAGTAGGTATATTCCAGTGCTACCGTCTCATCACAGGCGGGCCCGTTCAGCAATTCTGTCAGCTGTCCGGCGCAGGCCGCGGCATTTGTCATAACCCTTCCGTAGGTTCCCTTTTTTACCTCCACCTCTTCCCCGTCATGGGTGGTAAAAAGCCAGCTGTCATTGCGGGTGCTGGTTTCCGAAGCGATTCCCGCAAAATAATCCTCAATTTTTTCGGCGTCGCAATAGATGCTTCCGGTTTCATCCAGAAGGGGAAGCCCGGCCTCGTCCTTCGCCAGAAAATCCTGCAGTTCAAGCTCTGTCAGGGAATAATCCCCCTCATCAGCGCTGATCACAATCCTGTGATCCTCAGTGTATTCCTCAATCTGCTGATAAGTATTCAGCAAAAGACGGTCGGAAAAATTATAGGATTCACTGCTGTAGCAGCCCGCCTCCACAAGATCAAGCGACGTCTGCGCCGTTTCCACAGCCTCCAGAATCCCTTCGCACGCAAGCTCGAAATCGAGCGTCTCTTTGCCGCTTACGGTCAGAACATACCCTGTATCTGTATATTCCAGGGAAACCTTGCTTTCATAATTCTCCTCAAGCTCCGCAAAGGGGGAAACCCCGGCAAGGTAAGCAGTCAGGCCTTCCTCATCCACAGTGACCTTCGGTTTGATTTCATATTCTGTTTCTTCCTTTGAAAAAGCCTGCACAGGCGCGGCCTGCGCCCGGATCTCTTCAACCGCCTCCGTGTAATCAATGTCCGTCACGAAATCATGACTGTCCAGCGCGTACTCCGTCCCATTCTCATCCACAACCGTGATCACGGCGTCATATTCCTGCCGGCACAGCAGAAGATTCACTTCCTCCACCGAAAGGCCCGTGCAGTAAACCCCATTGATCCATGTCCCGTAGGGAAAAGTATTCGAGTAATGTTGAAGCAGGAGATAATATCCCAGTCCGCCCAACAGCAGCAGGGAGACCGCGAACGCAGCTCCACGCAGCAGGATTTTCATTAATTTTCGCTTCATCATCAGTATCTCACAGGAAACAGGTCAATCAGTAGCATCTTGCAAGAATCGCAAGCTTATTGACAATATCCACCGACAAAAGGCCGCTGTCAAACTGTGGGCAAAAGAGAAGGGAAAGGGTATCGCCCAAAGACTTCTTATAATTCAGCACTTGATCAACGGTCTTTTTCATCTGTTCGGTCATATCATCACGATAAACATCTGAAAATTCCTTCGTCAGTAAATATCTCGCATTTTTGCAGCTGGTAAAAATATTCAGGACAGACTCCGCTTTCAGCCAGAAGCTTTTACCCTGTCTGCTGAACGCGTCGGAATGTCTGCGGTAATTAATATAGCTTTTTTTGTCATAAATCACGTCTCCGCCGCATAAAAGGCAGACACAGTATACGATCCCATCATGCCCCAAAAGCCCCGGCGTATCAGATGTGATAGTAAATTTCCGGCACAGTTCAAGAAGCCCCGGTGAAAGCACCATTGTACAGCCCGCAAGCCTCTGCCGTGTTAAAACACTTCCATAACCTATTCTCAGGTGTTCAAAGGTGTTATCGTACATAAAATTCAGATTTTCATCCACCACACGCAGGGCGGAGGCGTATAGCATAACCTTTTTATTTCTGTACAGCAAGGCGTGGACTGCCCGTGCAAGCTTTTTCGGCTCCCATCAATCATCCTGATCTGAGAATGCATAA
>JAJQCU010000109.1:2177-4790 GCA_021202575.1 Lachnospiraceae bacterium | reverse complement strand
TACACAACCAGGCCGTCCACCCCATTCAGGCACAGCTCCAGAAAGCCGTCTTACTTCATAAAGCCCTCGGGAATGGAGAGCCGCTTGTTGGCGGAGTCGTCCAGCGTCCGCTCAAACCACTGGGTTGCCGAGGTGATGGCCGGATTCAGGGCGTCCACCATCACATAGCGGCTTAAGGAGGCGATGCGCTCGCTGCGCATGGGGTTTCTCTTGTAAGCCATGGCGGAGGAACCGATCTGGCTCTTCTCAAAGGGCTCCTCCACCTCCTTCAAATGCTGCAGAAGGCGGATGTCGTTACTCATCTTGTGGGCGCTGGCAGCAATCCCGGCAAGCACGTTGGCCACCCGGGTGTCCACCTTGCGGGAATAGGTCTGGCCGGAAACAGGATAGCATTCTTTAAAGCCCATCTTCTGCGCGATCATGGGGTCAATCTTGTCAATGGTCTCCTGATCCCCGTTAAATAACTCCAGAAAGGAAGCTTGGGTGCCGGTGGTGCCCTTGGAGCCCAGAAGCTTCATGCCGCCCAGCACATAGTCCAGGTCCTCCAGATCCAGCAGAAATTCCTGCATCCAGAGAGTTGCCCGTTTCCCCACCGTGGTGGGCTGGGCCGGCTGAAAATGGGTAAAGGCCAGCGTGGGCAGAGCCTTGTACCGGTCCGCGAATTTGGAAAGCTCCGCGATCACATTGATCAGCTTTTTGCGCACCAGCTTTAAGGCCTCCGTCATCACAATGATGTCGGTATTGTCCCCCACGTAGCAGGAGGTGGCTCCCAGATGAATGATGCCCTTCGCCTTCGGACACTGGACCCCATAGGCGTAGACATGGCTCATGACGTCATGGCGGACTTCCTTTTCCCGCTCCTTCGCCACATCATAGTTGATATCGGTGATATGAGCCTTCATCTCATCAATCTGCTCCTGCGTGATGGGCAGGCCGAGCTCCTTCTCCACCTCCGCCAGAGCCACCCAGAGCCTTCTCCAGGTGCTGAATTTCATGTCCGGTGAAAAAATATACTGCATTTCCCTGCTGGCGTAGCGCTCAGACAGGGGACTGACATATCTGTCGTTGGGCATAATTTCCTCCATCCTATTTCGAAGCCATCTACCCCTCATTCGCAAAAGCATCTGCTTCGCAGCTGTCGCGGCAAAGAACGCCGCTCATCTTTTTGCTCATGTGGGTTAGGCGACTGATTCTCAGTCTACTTGAAAGATATAACCAGCCCTTTACAAGCAAACTACGCTTGACAGGTCTGCTTATATCTTCCAAGTATGGCTTCGAATAGTAGCTTTTATTGATCAAACTCCCCCCGGATATCCTCCTTCGGCGGCTCCATGGGGTAATGCCCCGTAAAGCAGCCGTTGCAGATTTCCAGCCCTCCCGCGATCTGAGGCAGTCTGTCAATCTTGAGGTAATCCAGAGAATCCGCGCCGATGACCTTACAGATCTCCGGAATCATGCGGTTGTAAGCGATCAGCTGTTCCCTCGCCGGTACATCCGTGCCGAAATAACAGGGCCAGAGGAAGGGCGGCGAGCTGATGCGCATATGTACCTCCTTCGCGCCCATTTCCCTCAGCATGCAGACAATCTGATTGGAGGTGGTGCCCCGGACAATGGAATCGTCGATCATGATGATCCTCTTTCCCCGCACCGCGTCCCGCAGGACGTTTAACTTCACCTGGACGCTGCTCTCCCGGTTTTTCTGCCGGGGCTTGATAAAGGTCCGGCCGATGTAGCTGTTTTTCACAAAGGCGGTGCCGTAGGGGATGCCCGACTGGGCCGCGTAGCCCATGGCGGCCACATTCCCCGATTCCGGGACTCCCACCACCATGTCCGCGTCCACCGGCGAGTCCATGGCCAGATATTTACCCGCCAGCATCCGGGAATTATACACGCTCATGCCGTCCAGGACAGAATCCGCCCTGGCAAAATAGATATATTCAAATATACATCTGGCATGCTTTTCTTTGGGAATGCAGTTGGATTTATCGGACTGGATGCCATACCTGGGGGTGATCGTCACAATCTCTCCCGGCTCCACATCCCGGATAAAGTCCGCGCCGATGGTATCCAGGGCGCAGCTCTCGCTGGCAAGAAAATAGGTGTTGTCCCGGACGCCGATGCACAACGGCCTGAAGCCGAAGGGGTCCCGGACACCGATGATCTTCCTCGGGGACATGATCACGAGGGAATAGGCTCCCTTGATCTTTTTCATGGCAGCGCTGACGGCCTTTGCAATGGTGGGCTGATTCACCCTCTCCCGGGCAATCAGATAGGCGATCAGCTCGGAATCGATGGTGGTCTGAAAAATAGCGCCGCTGTAGGCCAGCTGTCTGCGAAGCTCCGGAGCGTTGACCAGGTTGCCGTTGTGGGCAAGTCCCAGGGTTCCCTTGATATAATTTAACACCAGGGGCTGGGCGTTCTCTCTGGTAGAGCTGCCCGCTGTGGAATACCGCACATGGCCCACGCCGATATTGCCCTTCAAAGCATCCAGCCTGGCTGCGTCGAAGGCCTCGCTCAGCAGGCCCGGATCCCGGTGGCGGACGACGTTGCAGCGGTCGGGGGGGGTGGTGGTGACAGCGATCCGGCGGCTCTCGGGGCCGCGGTGGTGGGGGG
>JAJQCU010000109.1:0-2167 GCA_021202575.1 Lachnospiraceae bacterium | reverse complement strand
GTCCCCGATGCTGCAGGGCCAGCAGGCCATAGTAAATACTGCCGGACACATTGCCACCGTCAAAATCGTAGGCAGCCATCACGCCGCACTCCTCGTGCAGGCCGTCGGGCGCCGCGGCGGTTTCGTTTACGTAAAATGGCATATTTTATAACCCCAGACGTTCAAATACTTCGTTGTAGGCTTCCTCCACATTCCCCAGATCTCTGCGGAAACGGTCCTTGTCCAGCTTTTTGTTGGTCTCCCCATCCCACACACGGCAGGTGTCAGGGCTGGTCTCGTCCGCCAGGATGATCTGTCCGTGGTAGCGGCCAAACTCAATCTTGAAATCGATCAGCTTAATGCCCGCCTGCAGGAAATAGGCCTTCATCACCTCATTGACCTTGAAGGTATATTTCTTAATAATCTCAATCTCTTCCCAGGTAGCCAGCTCCATGGCCACAGCGAAATAGCTGTTGATCAGAGGATCGCCCAGGGCGTCATTTTTGTAGGAAAACTCAATGGTGGGCTCTTTGAAGACAACGCCCTCCGGAACACCAAGCCTTTTGGAGAAGCTGCCGGCGGCCACATTTCTCACGATCACCTCAAGAGGAACGATCTCCACCTTTTTCACGGCGGTCTCCCGGTCGCTCAACTGCTCCACATAATGGGTGGGAACGCCTTCCTTTTCCAGAATCTGGAAAATATGGTTGGTCATCTTGTTGTTGATCACGCCCTTGCCCACGATGGTGCCCTTTTTCTCCCCGTTGAACGCGGTCGCGTCATCCTTGTAATCCACGATCACGATATCCGGGTCGTCCGTCGCGAATACCTTTTTCGCCTTGCCCTCGTAGAGCTGCTCCAGTTTTTTCATAGAATCTCCTCTCATGCTGAATGGCTTATGACCATTCACAACCGCTTTCTCACGTGCTCAAAAAGCGTCCACTTTAAATAATTCCATTTCATCCAAAATTCAAAGCTCACTCCTATTGCGCGAAACTCAACGTTTTGAGCCATTTCCGATTATATAACGAAGCATTTCAAAATGCAATGATTATGTTCATTTATTCTGCTGGCGTTCACAGGTCCCGCCTCTCATTCGCAATCGCGCCTGCTTCACGTGCTTTCCCGCCTCTTACGAAGCCAGGATTACTCATTTGGGGGCGGTTTCTTACTGATAATACTCCCTGTAATCCCTGACTAGCGCCTTCAGCAGCCGGCCGCTAGCTACATAGACGCCCTCCTCGCTGCCGTAGGTCAGCCACTCCGAGAGCTTTTCCAGCTCCTCCCCCTGACGGGAGTCCTGAAAAGCGCCGGTGAGCTTTTTGATCCGCTCCTCCAGCAGAAGGGACTGCTCATGGATTTCCGGGTTCTCCCCCAGATAATCCAGGTATTCCTGGCTGGAAAGCACAATCCGCGCGCAGGAAAGCCACTGCGCAAAGGTATCCTCGTCCGCCACCAGCTGATAGGCGGCGTCAAAGGATTCCATGGCCGCGTCAAATAAAAACATCCTCGCCTGCACCACGCCGATATTGTGCCAGAGAGAGGCCCTGAGCCGGATTTCCCCCTCCGGCAGCTCCTCTAAAAGACGCTTATAGCAGGCCATGGCCTGGGAATACCGCTTTGCTTTCAGCAGTTCATCCCCTTCCTTTTTGCGCTTTTCCAGATACGTCCACTGAGCGCCCACACTTAAGGATTCCCGGATCCGGTCGATTTCCTTTTCGGAAATATAGCCCGCGTAACGCAAAATCGTCTCCACATAGGGAATCAGGCCCTCCTTTTTCTGGGCAATCTGGGAAAGCCGGTAGGCCAGATCCGTACAGCAGCACTGGGTATGCAGCCACTCCGCCAGCTCCTGGGAGGCAAAATCATCCCCCAGAAGGAAGCTTTTCTGGCGCAGGGCGTAAACCAGCTCCTCCAGGCTGAAAACCGTCAGCTGCATTTCTGATATGTAATAGCCTGTCTCGGCAGTCTCACTGTCGCTGATAAACATGCCCGCCTCCTTAGTCCAGCGTAAAGGTTTCCGCCACGGTCCTGCCGCTGCCCGGCAAAAGGCTTCCCAGCCCCGCGTCCGTGACCTGTATCCTGAGTGTGGAAATATTGAGAAAATCGAACTCCACCAAAAGCCTGTTCTCTCCCAGCGACCTGTCCGCCAGCTCTCCTGTGGGCACCCGGAGGCGTCTGATCACCC
>JAJQCU010000055.1 GCA_021202575.1 Lachnospiraceae bacterium | reverse complement strand
GCCAATCTCAATAATCCGGTGTTTGACAGGGGAAAAACCGGTGGTCTCGATGTCAAACACCACATAGCTGTCATGCAGAGTGCCGGTCAGGTCCTCCCCGGCGGCAATCTCCGCGGTATCATCCACCAGATAGGCCTCGCAGCCATAAATCACCTTGAAAAAATTCTCCTTATCAGGCTCGATTCCGGCCTCCTTGCAGCGGGCCTTCTCCGCCTTCCACAAATCCTCCCAGACATGGTTGGCCGTGGGGAAGGACTGTACCACGCCGTGGTCGGTGACAGCGATAGCCTTATGCCCCCAGCTGTAGGCTCTTTTAATGATTTCTCTGTCGTCGGAGACGCCGTCCATGTCGCTCATCTTCGTATGGCAGTGCAGCTCCACCCGCTTTTCCCGGCTGTGATCCTCCCTCTTTACCGTAAAATCCGCGGACTTTCTGATGCCCGCCACGGAGCCAATGGTCAGCTCTCTGTCAAAGCTGTCCATCATGGTCATGCCCTTCAGCTTCAGAAAGGCTCCCACCTTTACATTGGCTGTCAGCTCCTCCACCTGATCCTTGCGGACAAAAATCTTGATGGTGATGCTGTCCGTAAAGTCCGTCATGACAAAGGAAAGAATCACCCGCTCATTTCTGATTTCCCGCTGTTCTATGGAAATCACCTTTCCCTGAATGATGACCTCCCCCATCTCTCCAAGGATATCTTCCATTTTTACGACAGGGCCGTCGAAGTCCTTCCCATAGACCAAGTCCGGATTGTCGCCGTTTTTCAGGCTCCGGCGATACTGAGGCCTGTTTCCGGACGAATCCCCGTTTCCGGCCTGGGTTCTCCTGAACGAAGAGGTATTGCTTCCGGCCTGGCCCCTTCCGGGCGAAGAGATATTCCGGGCGGTATCCGCATTTTTTTCCTTTTTAGCGTTGATGAAAAGGTCTTCCTCCGCTTTCTTTTCCTTTTCAGGGTTGATGAAAAGATCTTCCTCCGCGTCCGCGTCCTTTTTGATTTCTTTATAGCTGTACGTAAAAGAAACTGCCAGCCCGCATCTTTCAAGGAACACCTTGTCCAGAATGGCCCGCAGTTCTTTTTCCTGCATATGTCCGATACAGTTATCCTCCATCTCCACGTGGACGTGGTCTTTGGACGGATATGTAATCCTCGCTTTTTTAAATAAAATATAGAGGACGTGGCTGTATGCCTTCAGCTCCTCCAGAATGGAATCCCGGTAAAGCTCCATCACCGTTTTGGCGTCATACTGGCTGCTCAGATCAAAGCGTTCATAAATTTTGAGCTGCCAGGAATCTCTGTAGGAGCAAAGCATCCCGTTTAAAATATCCTCCACCCGGAAAATATCCCTCTTGGGAATCAGGAAACCGCTCCTGATATAGACGCGCAGCAGATTTTGGCTTTTCACGCTGGCCACCCGGGTCACGCTCACCTGCTCCATCTCATCCTTCAGCCTGCCCTCCAGCTTTAAATATGGAAAAACCTCCAGAAAATTTTTTCCCTCCATGTATGACTCCCCTGATTCGGAATTCCTTTAAGCATCCGGTATTTCAGACAACCCGACCCCGCCTCTTTACGATGGATTCTGGCTCTCAACGCCCGCCGCCCGCAGATAATCCGGCCCGTTGTGTCTCTCCTGAACCGCACAGAAATACGGCTCACTCAGACTCCCAGTGATCCAGCTCGTAACGAAGAGTCTCCAGCAGCTCAGCCTCCGGCACCTTCCTCACAATCTGCCCTTTTTTGATCAGAAGGCCTTCGGAAATTCCGCCGGCAATGCCGATATCAGCCTCCTTCGCCTCGCCCGGCCCGTTGACCACGCAGCCCATCACCGCCACCTTGATATTGAGCGGATAGGCCGCCGCCATGGTCTCCACCTGATTGGCCAGGCTGATCAGGTCGATTTTCGTCCGCCCGCAGGTAGGACAGGACACTACCTCAATGCCGCCCTCTCTCAACCCCAGCGTGCGCAGAATCAGTTTGGCGGACTTGATCTCCTCCACCGGATCGCCGGTAAGAGAAACCCGGATGGTGTCGCCGATGCCCCGGCTTAAAATCAGGCCCAGGCCGATGGCGGACTTGATATTGCCGCTCCAGACCGTGCCCGCTTCCGTGATTCCCACATGCAATGGATGGTCTGTCTGCTCCGCGAGCATTTCATGGGCTTCCACACACATCAGGACGTCTGAGGATTTGATGCTGACCACCAGATTGTCATAGCCAAGATCCTCGATCAGTTTTACCTTATCCAGAGCACTTTCCACGATACCCGCGGCTGTGACGCCATGATATTTTTCCACCAGATTCTTTTCCAGGGAGCCGCTGTTGACGCCCACTCGGATAGGAATATGGCGGTCCTTCGCTTCCCTCACCACCGCCTTTACCCGGTCAATATCGCCGATATTGCCGGGATTGATACGGATCTTGTCCGCTCCGTTCTCCATGGCGGCTATAGCCATCCGGTAATCAAAGTGAATGTCCGCCACCAGCGGAATGTGAATCTGCTTTTTGATCTCCGGCAGCGCGGCCGCCGCTTCCTTTGTAGGGACGGTACAGCGGATGATCTCGCAGCCCGCCTGCTCCAGCTTCAGGATCTGCGCCACGGTGGCGTTTACGTCCTCGGTGGGGGTGTTGGTCATAGACTGGATCAAGATGGGGTTGCCGCCGCCGATCAGTCTGTCGCCGATTCTGACTGTTTTTGTGTGTTCTCGCATGTTCTTTATCCTATATAAAAATTTATGGCAGTTTCCGGAGACAGCGTTAAAAAAAGCACGGCTCTACATAAATGTATGCTTTGCGAAAAGCTCATCGCTAATCTTCGCCTTAGCTTTTTTAAACGCTATCTCCTGCTCGCCGTCAGAAAAAGATATTCCTGATGTCATTGAAGAACAGAAACACCATCAAAACCATCAGCAGCACAAAGCCGATGGTATTCACGATGCCCTCTTTTTCCGGCGGAAGGGGCTTGCCGCGGACCAGCTCCACGGCCATTAACAGGATGCGGCCGCCGTCCAGGGCCGGAATGGGCAGGAGGTTGATAATTCCCAGATTGACACTGAGCAGGGAGGCCAGGTTCATCATCGTCAGAAGGGTCGACAGCCAGCCCGCGGTCTTCACCTCATCATAGGTTTCGCTGACCAGGTTGGCGACGCCGACCACGCCGGACACATCCTCGCTGCTGACCTGTCCCTGGATGATCTGCAATAGGCTTTTATAGACGGAAGTAGCCGCATAGCGCACCTCGTACACCGCGTACTGCACCGCCTTCAGTCCGGTGAACTGGACATACTCACCGCCGGTGATGCCCATATAATACCGGCCCTCCTCCTCGTCATACATGGGCGTGAAGGTATAGGTCAGGCGCTCTCCGTCTCTTTCCACTACAATGGTGTAATCATTTCCCCGGTTCAGCTGGGAGATCACCGATACCTCCCGGTAAAGGTAGACTCTCTCACCGTTGACGGAAATAATAGTATCCCCGGCCTCAATTCCCGCCTCCTCAGCAGGATAGCCCTCCATCACGCTGACCACCACCGGTAAATCCGTGTAGGAAAAATTGACAATAAATACGCTGAAAATAAAAGCAAGGACTATATTAGCCAAGGGGCCTGCCACAACGGTAGCAAACCGCGCGCCCAGAGAGGCATCGTTAAAAAACTTCCCCTTTGAGCCGTCGTTTTTATCCTCCAACACCGGGCTCTCAGGCAAGCTTTCCTGATGTCCGTCCTTCTGTGTCACGTCATGCAAAAAAACCCAGGCCCCGCCGATGGGCAGAACCCGCAGAGAATAGATGGTGCCGCCCTTTTCAAACTGGGCGATCTTCGGGCCCATGCCGATCATAAACTCCACCACATGAATCCCGTTCATCTTGGCGACCAGCAGATGTCCCCCCTCGTGAGAAACCAGCAATACCCCCAGAATAATGATAAATATGAGTATCGACAATTATACAGTCCTCCGTTTACTGCCAGAATAATGTAACAGTCGAATCCATGCCATAATTGCGCAGCCATGCTCTGCAAATATGCCTGACTGAAAGCACGGATATCAGGCTTTTTTATAGAAGTGGATCAGGTCGTTCAGAATGCCATTTCCCGGATATGTGCGTAGGTCTCCTGCTCCGCGGAAAGGATTTCCTCCACATCCGGGTCTGGAACTGGCATATGCCGCTCCATGCAGGCCTCAATGATATCTGTAATCTTCAAAAATGAGATTTTTTTCTGTAAAAATAAGGACACCGCCATCTCATTGGCCGCGTTGAACACAGTGGGCATGGTGCCGCCGGTCCGTCCCGCGTTCACCGCCAGCTTCAGCGCCCGGAAGGTATCCGTGTCCGGCGCCTCAAAGGTCAGCTGTCCCAGCCGGTAAAAATCCAGCCGCTCCCCGGCAAGCGGTTTCCTATCCGGGTAAAACAGCGCGTACTGGATGGGCAGCTTCATGTCCGGCGTGCCAAGCTGGGCCATGACCGCCCCGTCCTCGTACTCCACCATGCTGTGGATCACGCTCTGGGGATGCACTACCACCTGAATCTGATCATAGTCCACGTCAAAGAGCCATTTCGCCTCCATGACCTCCAGTCCCTTATTGACCAAGGTAGCGGAATCAATGGTGATCTTGCGCCCCATGGTCCAGTTGGGATGCTTTAAGGCGTCCTCCACCCGCACGTTCTGAAGCTGCTCTGTGGTTCTGCCGCGGAAGGGGCCGCCAGAGGCTGTCAGCAGAATCTTGTGGATTCGATTCTGCCGGTTGCCCTGCAAAGACTGCAAAATGGCGCTGTGCTCACCGTCCACAGGCAGAACGG
>JAJQCU010000063.1:4108-4803 GCA_021202575.1 Lachnospiraceae bacterium | reverse complement strand
GTTGCAAATGCGATTGTTCACAATAATTATGAAAACGGAAAACCAGTACAGATATATATATCCGACAGACAGATCAATATTGTCAATTACAACAGGCCGCTGCCGCCGCTGAAAATTCAGGATTTGAATGAGAGAACATTTTTTAATGAAAGAGACACAGAGAATCCGGAGATCAGAGATATGTTTAAAGATCTGGGGATTATTGAATCGTTTGGAACCGGTATCGGTGAGGCCAAAAGGGCGCTGGAGGCAAACGGCTCACCAACGTTGTATTATAAAATTTTTGAAATTACAGACAATATTACATCTGTTGTAATTCCGGTAAATGAAGAGTATATGGAGATAAAAAATGACGCGAAACCCAGGAAAAAAACAGGGATTGAGAGCGAAACCCGGGAAATCAAACAAATAATTATGGATTCCCATTATTCATTCAGTACAAAACGCAAATTAATACGATTATTTGAGCAGCTTGGCTCAGAAGTATTTGGTAATTCCAGGATAGTAGAAGTGCTGGGGTGCTCCGAAGCCACTGCAACCTCATATATCAAGAGAATGTATGACGGGCTTCATATTATACATGCGGTGGAAGGAAGCGGAAAAGGGAAATATGTTTTTCGCCGGTGACTGAGATTCTGGAATTCTTTGCAGATGTTTGAGAGGGATAGAAATATGATTTATCTTACAGGTGATAC
>JAJQCU010000063.1:0-4066 GCA_021202575.1 Lachnospiraceae bacterium | reverse complement strand
AATGATTATGTGATTATTCTGGGCGACTTCGGCATCTGGGACAACTCAAAACAGCAGAAACATGCTCTGGACTGGCTGGAGAAAAAGCCTTTTACAACGCTTTTTCTGGATGGGAATCACGAAAATTACGACATCCTGGATGCTTATCCTGTTAATGAGTGGCATGGTGGGAAAGTCCATTTTATCCGTCCCTCTGTGATTCACCTGATGCGGGGGCATATTTTTGATATTGACGGGCGCTCTTTCTTCACCTTCGGAGGTGCCCGCTGCCATGATATCAGTGACGGTATCCTTGAGGTGGGAGATCCCCGGATCAAAATCTGGGGAAAAGACAGGGAAAAGCTATTCCGGATCAATCACGTTTCCTGGTGGGAAAGGGAAATGCCATCGGAAGAAGAGATGGAAGAGGGAATCAGCAATCTCCAGAAAAATGGAAATAAAGCGGACTATATCCTGACCCATTGCCCATACTCCTCCGTGCTTGACCGGATGGATGGCGGCTATGGGATTTATAAGCCGGATTACCTGAGCGACTATCTGGAAAATATTGGGCATTCCACTTCATACCGCTATTGGTTTTTCGGGCATATGCATATGGATGTGGTGTTCCGGCGGGAAAGGGCGGTGTGTCTGTATGAGCAGATAGTTCCGCTGGGGTGGTGAATATCCCGTTTGATCCAGGTGAAAAAATAGGGGGGAGAGGAATGAAGCAGCAGGGACTATTAAGCAGGAAGATATTCTGTTAACTCTTTTGCATCCTTGTCGGGCTTACGCCAGAATGGCGCGAGGTTTGCGTCGGACAATATCAAATGTGGACAAAAGGGACGGACTGTGTTATTTTGATTAAAGTAGCTTTTGGCTTTTTATTACAGGAGTTTTGTCATGCTGGAACTTGAACGCTTCGCGGATTACAAAAAGAAGGTGCTGGACAGCTGTTCGCGGATTATCGTGGGAAAGGATGATATGATCGCGCTGGTGCTGACCTGTTTTATCTGTTCAGGGCACGTGCTGCTGGAGGATGTGCCCGGCACAGGGAAGACCATGCTGCTGAGAGCCTTTGCCAGGACGGTGGGAGGGGAGTTTAAGAGGATTCAGTTTACACCGGATCTGCTGCCGTCCGATCTGACGGGAATTCATTTTTATAATCAGAAGACAGGCTCCTTTGAGTTTCGCCCCGGTCCGCTGCTGACAAACATTGTACTGGCGGATGAGATCAACCGGGCTACGCCCCGCACCCAGTCCAGTCTGCTGGAAGCCATGGAGGAGAGGCAGGTGACCGTGGACGGCGTAACGATGCCCCTTGAGGAGCCTTTTATGGTGATGGCGACTCAGAATCCGCTGGAATCCTATGGGACATTTCCCCTGCCGGAGGCGCAGATTGATCGTTTCTTTATGAGGCTTTCTCTGGGATATATGACCAGAGAACAGGAGATGAGCGTCCTGTCCCGCCCTGCCGCTGTCAGCCTGCTGGAGGAACTGACCCAGGCGGTAACCCGTGAGGAAACACAGTATGTTCGTTCCGCGTATCGGGAGGTGAAGGTTTCCCCGGCAGTGACAGGATATCTGATGGATCTGATTCAGGGCACCCGTCAGGAAAGCTCTTTTGTAAACGGCGTCTCTACCCGGGGAGCGCTGGCACTGTATCAGGCTTCCCAGGCATTTGCCGCGCTGCAGGGCCGGGCTTATGTATTGCCGGAGGACGTAAAATACCTGGCACCCTTTGTCCTGTCTCACCGTCTGGGAGGCGGGGTAAAATCCGGGGCGAAATCCGGGGATTTCCTTGCGCGGATTCTGGAAAGGATTCCGGTTCCGCTGGAAGATGTGTTATGATTTTATTTCTGTTTGCGGTCATATTGCTGGCGATTTTCTTTCAGTACAGCGCACAGCGCCGGGAACTGAAGGGGCTGGAGGCTTCGCTGTCTTTTTCGGAGGCGCTGGTGGAGCCGGACGCCCGTTTTGAGATTCGCGTGCATCTGGTGAATTACAGCCGTGCCGTGTTCCCGTTCCTGAGGGTTTCCGTTCATCTGCCGGAGGAGATAATCGTGGAGGCGCCCTCAGGGCAGCTTAAGCCGGACGGCAGGGGAGGTCAGTATCTGTCCGTTTCCGCCTGGCTCATGCCCAGGCAGCGCCTGACCCGCTCCCTGCCGGTCAGTATCGGTCGGCGGGGGCGTTTCCTGACGAGGGAGATGACGGTTTATTGCGGGGATTTTCTGGGATTGTCGGAGCAGGGACACAGTTTTTCTCTGTTTCAGGAAGTAGTGGTTATGCCCAGACCGGCGCCCCGGCAGGACGTGGAACAGGTGGCCGGCGGACCTGTGGGAGATATCTCCGTGAACCGGTTCCTCTTTGAGGATCCTGTGCTGACTGTGGGATACCGGGACTATACGGGACGGGAACCCATGAAAATGCTGTCATGGACGCAGATCGCCCGCACGGGGAAGCTGATGGTAAAGCAGTATGATTACACGCTGGAAACCTCCGTCACAGTGATTCTGAATGTGGAATGCGCGTCAGCGCAAGCCTGGACATGGACAGAGAGCGCTTACAGCATTGCGAGGACAGTCTGTGAGCAGCTGGAGGAGATGGGGATTCAGTATTCCTTCCGGACCAACGCTGTTACTGCCGGAGATTTCTCCTCCTGGCAGTCTGTGGGGGAAGGGCTGGGAGCACATCATCTGGCGCATATTCTGGAGGGGCTTGGAAGAGGTCTGGATCAGGCTGCCTTCTCCTGTGAGACACTGCTGGAGAGGACGGTAAGAAGCTGTGATAGTACCCGGGGGCTTTTGTTTATCACACCGGAAAATGACCCTCAGGTGCTGAATCTGGCAGCCCGATGGGCGGATCGGGCAGGAGTAACTCTGTGGACGGCGACCGGGCAGGAGGAGCCGTTATGCTGACCCTTGTTTTCTTTAAATTATTGTCTGACCTGGGGGTGTATTATACCTTCGCGGGCTTTTTTGCCGTGCAGGCGGGAGCGGAGCCGCCGGCGCTGCTTTCCTGCTTCTGCCTGCAGGTGTTCTGCGCTCTTCTGACTTATCTGGCCAGGGAAAAAGGATTTATCAGCTACCTTTTGCTGGCGCTTTTGGGGGGCTGCTTTTTTCTGGCGGGAAATTTGGCGGGTGTGATCGCCGTAGTGCCGCCGGGAGTTTACGTGGCGTACATTGCGGCCGGAAAGCTGTATGTGCCGGAATATTCCCGTCAGGTGAATATTTTTTCCTTATTCTGGAAGGCTCTGCTTGGGTTCTGCTGTATGGCGCTGCTGTTTGGGGGAGCGGAGGCTCTTCGCGCCGTTACGATACCGGCCGGATTGATGACCCTGACAGGCTGTGTGATTCTGACCAGGTCCCTGTGCCATGATCTGTCGGTATGCTGCGCGCCCCGCTATCAGGTGATGAATCTGGCGACGGCGGCGGGAATCGGCGGAATTGCCCTGGTGCTTGGCTCCAACCTTTTTTTGCGGACTGTACTGTCGCTTCTGGGATGGTTTTATCAGACGATCTGCGTACCGATTCTGATGGTCTTCCTCTATCTTCTGCTGGGAATCTTCCAGGTTATTATCTGGCTGTTTTCCTGGGTGAGCTTTTCATGGAACGGACAGGAGCAGGAAGCGGTTGAACTGGATATGACCAGCGCTCAGGATCTGTTCGGCGAAGCGGTGAGTACGGAGGGAAACGGGGAGCTGTTTGAAAGGGTCTGTATCGCGCTGGGGCTGATTCTGGCGGCAGCGGTGATCGCTGCAGTATTCCGGTTCCTTTCCCGCCGGTCAGGGAAGGAAGACGGGCGGCGGCCAATGGCGACAGAGAGATCCGCTGTGGAGGAAAAAGCCTTTGGACCACTCTTTCCTTTTTCATCCGATCCCAGGCGGCAGGTGCGGCAGCAGTATCGGAAATATCTGAGGCTTTGCCGTTCCCGGAATATCGACATAGAGAAGAGCGATACCAGCGAGGAGATCGCGTCAAAAAGCCAGTACAGTCTGGATTCAGAAGCGGTGCATTCTCTGCGTAAGCTTTATATTGCAGCCCGGTACAATGATCAGGCCCCCAGAGAGGACGCTGCTTTTGCCAGG
>JAJQCU010000262.1:3125-4808 GCA_021202575.1 Lachnospiraceae bacterium | reverse complement strand
ATCAGATCCTGAGTAAAAAACACGTACTTTGGCGTACGTTTCATAAAGACGGTTTTACGGAAGCGGGCGACAGGCGTTTTCAGAAATGATGATTGGGTATGTCAGTAATCAAAGAAATCCGGATGTTTATGTACATGCTCTGATTTGCCGTCTGACATGCCCGTAAGAAAAGAGGAAAAATCACGACACATATATCAGAGTACTGATTTATAGGCTGACGCGGATGTCAGAAAAAGAGAGGGGAATTATGACGCTCACACAACTATCCTACATTATCACCATCGCGGAAACCGGCTCCCTGAATAAAGCGGCGGAGCAGCTCTACGTTTCCCAGCCCTCCCTGACCAACGCCGTCAAGGAGCTGGAAAAGGAGCTGGGCGTGACGCTTTTGAACCGCAGCGGCCGGGGCGTCACTCTGACCAACGACGGTGTGGAATTTCTCTATCACGCCAAGGAAATTTACTCTCAGTACGAGAGCCTGATGAGCAAATATGGCAAGGGCGGATCGCTGAAAAAGAAATTCGCCGTCTCCGCCCAGCACTATTCCTTCGCCACAAAGGCGTTCGTGGACATGGCCCAGCATTACGATCTTTCGGAGTATGAGTTCGCCATCAAGGAGACCAAAACCCGGGAGGTCATCGATGACGTCAGGACTCTGCGCAGTGAAATCGGGGTGCTTTATCTGAGTGACTTCAACCGCAAGGCCATGACGAAGATCTTAAACAGCGCCGACCTGGAGTTTCACCATCTGGTGGACTGCCGGGCTTATGTATATATGTGGAAAAAGCATCCCCTGGCCGCGGAGAAGTCCGTGAATCTGGAAATGCTGGCGCCCTTTCCCTGCCTGACCTTCGACCAGGGGGACAACAGCTCCTTTTATTACGCGGAGGAAATATTTACCACCGGAGAGTATTCTCAGACTATCCGGGCCAATGACCGCGCCACCATGCTGAATCTGATGGTGGGCGTCAACGGCTACACTCTCTGCTCCGGCATCATCTGCGAGGAGCTCAACGGCAGCGACTACGTGGCGGTGCCCTTTGTGGACGAGAGCCAGAACTCTGACGCCGTCATGGAGATCGGCTATATCACCCGCAAAAACATGACCTTAAGCCGGATCGGGGAGGAGTATATCGCCTCCATGAAGCGGTATCTGGAGAACGCGTAGAAAATTCTTTTATAAAATAAAAACTGCCGCCGTGACTTATCGGAAAAGTCCGGCGGCGGTTTTTACTGTCAGAATATGACTGCCATCAGATGGCGCAGTCGAATCATAAGGATGCTATAGACTTTAAACTTCCGGTTTTGTTGCCTCATAGTCGGCCCAGGAAGCCGCCTCAGACGCTCCGGAGAAGTCCGCTGTTGTGCTGTAGGTCTCCGCTGTGATGGTATAAGAACTGGTTCCCTGCACATAGACGGTGCCGTCAGTTCCAACGATGGTTACGCTGTTGCCGGACGCGTCTGTGATGGTTCCCTCCGCATAGAGGTTGGTCACGGTGCTGTTGCCGGTGACGAGCCACTCAGAGTCCTCGCTGAGATAGAGGCTGCAATAACCGCTTCCACCATTTTCGGCATAGGTCTCATCGTCAATCACAGCGCCGGTCAGAGTGCTGCCGTTCATGATATAAAAATCCAGCGTGCTGATGCTGTCCCAGATCACCTCGCCTGCCATCTCCTGATCGG
>JAJQCU010000262.1:0-3115 GCA_021202575.1 Lachnospiraceae bacterium | reverse complement strand
AATTTCGCTCTCCGTATTGGTGGTATAGAAAATGCCGCCGTTTTCGGAGGTAAGAGTACCGCCGATGATCTGCATCGTGCTGGTGCCCACTTCCGAATCCCCGGACATGCTCTGGTAGACAATCACGGTCCAGGTGGTGTCGTTCTGGCTCAGGTCGCTCATATTTCCCGTGATATCGCAGTCAAAAAGATGAATGGTGTTGAGCCCTTCCATGCAGATGGCTTCAGAACCGGTGGCCGTCAGCACGGCGCCATTCACGGCAATGTCCGCCGTGCAGTAGAGAGCCGGGGAGCCTTCGCCGTTGCTTGTGTAGGTGCCGCCGTCCACTACCAGGGTGCCGCCGCCCCGGTCGCTGCGGATGGCTGCCGCGGATTCGCCATCTGTCTCCACGGTCAGATCCCAGGCGTAAAGGGTGCCGCCGCCGGCCACATGAATGCCGCCGGAGGTATCCTGGCTGGTGGAGCTGGCGGTGTCAAGCACATATGCCGTGCCGTCCCCGTAGGCGAAGACGCCCGCTCCGCCGGCCGCGTCGGTTGTGATGGTAGAATCGCTGACAGTCAGCGTCCCGTCTGTCACCAGCATGGCCGCGCCAACGCCGTAAAAGCTGGAATTATCCCCGCCGGTGCTGTCTGAGGAGCTGCGCTCCACGGTCACATTCTGAAAGCTGACGGAAGCACCGTCCGAAACCAGGACCGCGTTCTCATCGGTTCCGGTGGAGGTGATGGTTTCCCCTGTTATTTCGGAATCTTCTGTATATTCATTTACTGCACTGTAGCTGACGGATGATGAGGAGCTCTGCCCCGAGCTGCCGCTCATGCCGCTTTGCATGTCGCCGCCCATACCACCTTGCATGTTATTGCCGCCCATGCCGGAGGAAACCAGAACTTCTGTGATCACCCCGTCCTCATCGAAGGTAATCTGCAGCATGGAGCCCTCCGTGATATCCTCCAGGCTGCCGCTCTGGGTCTCACCGTCCTCAGTCTCCACCAGGATGACTGATTCATCGCCGACGGTCAGGACGCCCTGCGTTACGCTGGCTATATCGCCGTCCGGCTGATTTTCAGAGCCTTCGCCGCCTCCATTTTCGCCCTGGGGCTGTTCGGAGGGGGCGCTGCCTTCGGCACCGGAAGCTTCGCCATCCGGGTTTTCGGGAGCCTCGCTGTCTTCAGTGTCGGAGGTATCGCCATCCGGCATTTCAGGAGCCTCGCTGCCCTCGGCATCGGAGGTATTGCCATCTGGTGTTTCAGGGGCTCCACTGCCCTCCGTATCAGAAATACCGTTTCCAGGCTGGGCTCCTCCCTGACCGGCCTCGCTGTTGCCAACACCGTTTCCGCCTTCTCCTCCCGCGTCAGGGGCTTCCCCATCCTGCGGCTTGCCGGAACTGTCGCCGCTCATATTCGGCATTTCTCCTTCCGCCATGTCGGAGGGCATATCCCCATCCATGCCGCCTTCCTGGCCGCGGCTGCCTCCCATTCCCACATTCAGAGTAATTTCATTGCCGTCAATGCTCTCCACGGTTCCGGTAAGCGTTGTGGAGACAAGCTCTTCGTCTGTGTCATCTGTATAGACAAAAGTATTTTCCGCTGACGCGTATTCCGTCTGTTCGGCCTGATCCTCTGTCGTGGAAGATGGCTGCGCACATCCTGATGCCGCAAAAATGACGGTCGATGTAACGACGAGACCGAACAGCAGTCTGATTTTTTTGTGATGCATAACTGACCTCCTGATAAGATGTTTTTTAATGATGTCTGTGTCAGCAGACATATCCGTATGACAGGCGGCTTTCAGTCGCCAGCCATTATTTCGGCAGACAGATATCCTTTCATTTTTACATAGAATATCATCTTGCCACAGCACACTATATCCGCAATTGATGGAGCGGATGTGAAAAATCTTTGACCATTTTGTGCCCGGGGACTTTTATGCCGAGATGAAACCGGTAAAAGGGCGGAATACACAGAACCGTCGGGATTTTAGTCGGGATTTCAGACGGGTTTTGAATAGTAATCCGAATGAGCCAAAGATATAATCATCTGAATGAGCCGGAAATATAATCAGCTTGACAGATGCTATAATGGTCATTATAATATAGGATATCTTAATGACCGAAAAGGAAGCAAAGATGTTTATAGGAAGAGAGAAAGAACTGAAGCGGCTGAACGCGATGTATCAAAGTGACAGGCTGGAGGTGGCGGTCATATACGGGCGGCGCAGGATCGGGAAAACTACGCTCATAAATGAATTCTGCAAAGGAAAAAGAACCATATTTTTTGCGGCCATGGAAAATTCCGCGGAAATCAATCTGGAAATGCTGTCTAATGCGATTGCGGAGACAGAGACCGGGTCAGAGGCAGGTGTTGTTTATCGCAGTTTTGCTGACGCGTTCGTCAAAATACGGGAGATGGCGCTGAGTGAACGGCTTGTATTTGTGATTGATGAGTATCCGTATCTGGCGAAATCGGAGCCGGGGATATCTTCGCTTCTCCGGAATTTCCTGGATCATCAGTTCAAAGAAAGCCGTCTGTTTCTGATTCTCTGCGGTTCCTCCATGAGCTTTATGGAAAATCAGGTGCTGGGGTATCAAAGCCCTCTTTACGGACGCAGAACAGGCCAGTTTAAAATTCTGCCCTTTGACTATATGGATACAGGGCGATGGTTCCCCGGATATACCAGTGAGGAAAAGGCTCTTATGTATGGCGTTACCGGCGGGGTTCCTCTGTATCTGGAACAGTTTTCCCCGGACAGGACAATCAGGGAAAATCTGCTGGACGTCCTGTTTCATAATAACGCCATGCTTTTTGAGGAGCCGGCCAATCTTCTGAAGCAGGAGCTTCGGGAGCCGGCTACGTATAATGCGATTATTTCGGCAATCGCTTCCGGTAAAACGAAGCTTTCCGGGATTTCAGGGACGGTGGGACTGGAAAGCTCTCTGTGCTCAAAGTATATCGGAAATCTGATTACCCTGGGAATCGTAAAACGGGAAACGCCTGTCACGGAGCCGAATTCGAAGAGGCCGATTTATGAGCTGGAAGATTTTTTCTTCCGGTTCTGGTACACCTTTGTTCCCCCAAATATGTCCGCGATTGTATCTGACCGCATGGAAAGAATTTATGCT
>JAJQCU010000120.1 GCA_021202575.1 Lachnospiraceae bacterium | reverse complement strand
CTGTTAACTTCCGCAGGGGAAGGATCTGAGAGAAAAAAGAGGAGAGGTGAAAACCTATGGGAGCCGGTTTTAATAAAGAAGCATATAAGGCCATATATCAACATCCCACATGGGAGCCCACAGCGGACCGCTATGAAGTGGAGTTTGCCGCCAATCTTTACAAAGCTCCCTATGTGAAACAGGCAGCCTCCACAGCCCTGACCAGGCTCAGCCGTATGCTGAACGCCTATTACGGTTCCAAAAAGGGTAATGATGGAGAAAACGCCCTGCAGGACGCGGGGGCCATCGCCCAGGTGGCCGGAGACATGACCGGGCAACGGGTGGAGATCACGGATATTCTGCAGGAGGCTCTGCTTCCCAGGGGAGACAGCTCCCGGGGAGCCGGGCAGATCGGCAGCTATACGGCTGCTCTGGATTCCCTGAATATAGACAACGGGATACTGCGCCGTATGGCCCAGGACCGGGATCGTGATAATCTGGACCAGGTGATCAACGGGGACGGCAATCTGCGGGAAAAGATGACCCTGCTGTATAACGGGATGTTTATCAACGGCGGGAAAAATAAGGAAGAGATTCAGAACAGCCGTTCCCTGAAGAATATGCTGGTCAATATTGACGAGGATTCTCAGTCCGCCTCAGAGGAGCTTGGAGGCGTGAGTCTGAATCTGCTGGGAGAAATGAGGCAGCGTAAGAAAAAGGGAGATATCTTCGATACCTACTATATTGCCAGAGATTTAAAGAGGAAGGAAGATAAACTTGAAGGGAAGGGATCCTCCTTCGGGCGTTATCTGTCCGGCGTTTGGAGAGGAATGAAGGCCGCCTTCTCCAGCACCTTTACCAGAAGGACGAAAAGGCCGGAGGAGCGCCAGGGGCTGGGGCTTGAATATTATCAGCAGCTGGGACTGGATCTTTCCGACAGGGAACGGAGCAACGCCCTGATCGGAGATCAGCTTCGGTGGCAGGAGGGAACCGCGTGGTATGAAATGAAGCAGCGCGTCAACGCGGACGGTATGCTGCAGACTGCCGGGCCTTCCGGTTCCACCCTGCGCATGCTGGGCGCCTATAAGCTGATGGGGGCCAGCTTTAAGGAATTGATGGAATTCCGCCTGGCGCTCATTGCCTGGATGGTCACCAGCAAGGATCATTCCCTGTATGAGATCCTGGTGGGCTCCCACAATGCCGGCGTGAAGGGCGGGGAGGATCTGACGGAGCCGGCCACCATGTATATGACAGTGGATCCCCTTCCGGTGGATGTGCTGCGCCAGGAATTCGCGCCTCAGCACCAGTTTCCCCACGAGATGGTGTATAAAACCATGCTGAATGAGCTGCGGGATGAGCGGGCGGTGAAAACCATTGACCGGAATGTGGAAGCCATGCAGGATCCGAAAGTGCAGGACAAGGTCCAGGACAATGACTATCTGAAAGACCATCTGCAGGAGCTGAAGGACGCCCTGGCCGGGCTGAGAGAAAAGAGAAAGGGCGTCAGCCAGAAGCTGAATAACGGGCCGAATAACATCCGAAAGAATACGATAGGTCTGGCCAATCAGCTGGCAAGAAAAGGAGTGATTGGACAGGACTTTGCTAACGAATGCAGAAGGGCTTCTAACGAAGATATCATAGACAGGGGAATTTATGAATATCTGGCGGGGATGGCAAAAGGAGGAGATTCTGAGGATGAAACCAAGGCGAAGAACCTGATGCTGATGGCCAGTGAGTATCTGAGCGCGAAAAACGGGGTGGAGTCCATCGACCGGATTGATCAGGATATCAAGGTTTTCGAGGAACAGCAGAAATATGTTCAGGGACTGCTGGATTCTCACAGGGAGCAGCTTTTCTCCATGGGCTTTGATACGGCGGAGGGCAACAATTTTACGCTCTACGGCAAATCCTACAGCGGAGTTATGAAAAATATCGGCGATGACGCCATGAACGCCGACGCCCAGGATATCGCCCTGAATATATATACAACAGGCGCATATCTGGCTATGACCCGGAGTCAGAAATATCTGGCCGCGTTCGGCAAAAGGGCCCTGTCTGACGAGCGTGTGAACCAGTCCTGGAAAACAGGCTTTGGCTCCTACGAATATTCCTCCAGTCTGGAAATGCAGGATAAGGAAACGGCCGACCGGATTTTCCAGATGATTCAGATCTCTTCCAGAATGGCCCAGGATGCTCTGGTGGAAAGAGGACAGACGGTGATCGATGAGCAGGATCAGGAGGCGGAGCCTGCGGCGGAGAATCCGGCGGCGCAGGAGGAGGCGCAGCCCCAGGGCCGCCGAAGAAGGGGAGGAAACGCTGCGGGAACGAACGCGGAACAGCAGCAGCCGGAGCAGATCTCCCTTGCGGGAAAGCAGGCATACATGGGCGTCACCTACAGAGGAGGCAGGCTGACAGGCGGTTTCCAGGCCTCCAGAGGAACCCGGACTACCATCGGCTCCATGATGAGCAGCTCCAAGTTTATCTCCAAGGCGGCGGAATATTATCTCAAGAGCCGGGATAAAAACGGGGATGACAATTCTGTCCTGATTGAATATGAGATGACCGGAAAGGGCTCTGTGGATATCTCCGGGGTTTCCAAGGTCCAGAAGGAGGGCGAGGTATTGATACCGGCCTCTACCACCTTTGCGATCGTGGACGAGGTGAGAAGAGCGCCGATCCGCCAGGACGGGATTCACTGGGAAGAGGTGGAGCCGGACGATTCCAGGGATGAGTCCGGAGCTCAGAATGAAGCGGCGGCCGGGAATGAACGGCGGGATCGGTTCCCGATTTACGGGAAGGTGGTGCGCCTGCGGGAGGTCGACGGCCCGGGAAGCAGAAAGCGCAATGAGGAGGGACGGGAAGCGCAGCTTCGCCGCGACGTCCGTTCCATTTATCAGCGGTCGATGAGAGAAAGGATGCGCCGGGCGGCCGGCGGTCGGTAAGGAAACGGCAGGCAGGCGGCTGTGATAGTGAACGACATAAAGCCGTTTACCGGAACCGGACAAAACAATCAATGGAGATATCTATGGAACAGGCCGGAAAAACTCTGGAAGAATTTATGGCGGACGCCTATTTTGGCGCCGAAGAAAGCGGGCCTTTTACAAACCGCGCACAGGAATGGGAGGCATGGCAGAGCTTTCTGGATATGCTCTGCCTGACGGCGCTGACCCTCCGGGAGGAGGGCGCGGCGTCCCGCAGGCTGGTCGGAAGCCTGCTTGGCGACAGGGAGCTTATGGAGGCGCTGGAGGCGCCCGGGCCGCAGAAGGAAGAAAAGGAGGATTTTGCGGGAAGATACCGGTATTATGAGATCTTTCAGACGCTTCTTTCCAGGGAAAGGGGGACCGGACTTCCCTTTACCCGCTTTTTTGAGGACGGCATGCTTTCAGATCTGGAAATTTTAACCTTCCTGATGGCGGCGGCAGTGGATTTAAACCGCAGATATGAGCGCGCCTTCGGCGTTCTGAAGGAGGAAGAAAAGGCCGCGGCCAGGCCCACCAGAGGGCTGGCGCTGGATCTGGCCATGCTGCTTTTTTCTGAGGAAGAGGAGGATTTCTCGGTATTGTGGGATGAGGACAGCTTCCTGAACCGTTTTCTCATGGAGCCGGTGCCGGATACGCCGGAGCTTTCCCGTCTGTCCAGGCCTCTGATTTTACACCGGCGGGTGATTCAGACTCTGGCGGGGCAGCCAAATCAGCTTGGAGGGCTGTCCGCCTGCGGCAGAATGATTGATTTTGAGCCGGAGATGGACCAGATACTGGCCCATGGCCGACAGTTCGAGGAGCTGATCCGGGTTTTTTCCTCCCTGACAGGAGCTCAGAAGCAGGGTGTGATTCAGCTGCGGGGCGCGGACGGCATGGGAAAGCGCTTTCTTAGGAAGTGCCTGGCCTCCGTGGCGGAGCTGGATATTCTCTGTCTGGACATGAAAAAAATACTGGCCCAGGAGGAGAGAACCATCCCGGAAATCCTGCGGGAGGCTGTGATCAAATGTATCTGCGAGAAAAATCTTCTCTATCTGGAGCATGTTCCTTTCGGACAGGAAAGCCTGACGGCGCTGCAAAGATGCCTTTTGCTGCTGCAGGACAAAATGAGTATCCTGTTTGTGGGCTCTACAGAGCAAAAGCCGGGAGAACTGGCTGTATCCGGGGACTGGTATTGTATTAGCCTGGAGGCTGTGGGCACGACGGCGCAGAAAAGCTTCTGGCAGTATTTTGCCCAAAAGGAGCATGTAGTGCTGGACAGGGGGCTGAATCTGGATCAGCTGGTATCCCGGTTCGACATGAGCCCCGGCAGAATTCAATCGGTTCTGTCCTGCGCGGCGCTGGACGCGGAGATTGGAGAGGAGGGCTTTTTCGTTTCCCAGGAGCTTTTGGAACGGCAGATCAGGGCAAAATGCTCCGCTGAGTTCGGGGATTATGCCACAAGGCTTCAAAGTCCCTTTGTATGGGAGGATCTGGAGGTTTCTGAGGAAAGCAGGCAGCTTCTGGAGGAGGTTTGTGACAGGGTGCGTTTCCGGAGCGTGGTCAATGAGGACTTCGGCTTCGGAAAAAAGCTGCCCTATGGAAGCGGCACCTCTGTGGTGCTTTATGGACCGCCGGGAACCGGCAAAACCATGGCGGCGCAGGTGCTGGCCAACGAGCTGGGGCTGGATATCTACCGCATTGACCTGTCTCAGATCGGCAGCAAATATATCGGTGAGACGGAGAAGAATCTGGGAGCTGTCTTTGACTCTGCCAGGGGTTCCAACGCGATTTTATTTTTCGATGAGGCGGACGCTCTTTTCACAAAGCGCACGGATGTGTCCAGCTCCAATGACAGATATGCCAACGCGGAGACG
>JAJQCU010000027.1 GCA_021202575.1 Lachnospiraceae bacterium | reverse complement strand
TTGCTGTACAGTGTGCCGGTGCTGGGAAGGGTGCTTGGGGTGATCGGCAGATATTCCATGAATATTTATATGGTGCACACATTCTTTTATATGATTCTGTGGCAGAAATACATTTATCAGTTCCGGTATGCGGCTCTGATTGTGCTTGCTCTGCTCATGGTGAGTTTTGTTTATTCGGTGGTACTGGAGTGTCTGAAGAAGGCTCTGGGGTTTTACGGATTACTGGAGAAGCTGACAACAGCCAAAGGAAAGAGTATGTAAATACCGGAAAGCCGGATGAGCTTTCGCGGGGAAAGCGTGCGGGATCATCTGTGGACCGCAGGGGAGGAATGGTATGGGCGTATTGGGTATTTTGCTGGGAATCGCCGTTTTAGTGGTCATCGGCGTGCTGCACGTCTTTGCCGCGAGAGACTGGAAGCTTGACCGGGGCGACAGCTGGGGGAAAAGCTATCAGGACGAATGGGGCTTTGGGAAAGGCTGCGTGAGCAGCGATCAGGATGATGAGTGAAATGGCGGAATATGAGCGGCTGCGGCATGAATTTGAGCCGGTTTTTGATGAGAATTCGAGGATATTGATTCTGGGAAGCTTTCCCTCGGTGAAATCCCGGGAGAGCCGGTTCTTTTACGGACATCCGCAGAACCGCTTCTGGAGGGTGCTGGCCGCTGTCCCCGGCGATTTAGGGCCGGAGACGGGGGAGGAAACGAAGGCTTTTCTGCTGAGAAACCGGAGCGCGGTGTGGGATGTGATCGCGGAGTGTGACATCATCGGTTCCAGCGACAGTTCTATCAAAAATGTGAAGCCCATCGATCTGCCATGGCTTCTTTCCCAAACCCGGATTGAGAGAATATATGTCAACGGCGGCAAGGCTTACGAGCTGTATCAGAAATATCTGCGGCCAGCGTCGGGGAGAGAATGTGAACGCCTGCCGTCCACCAGCCCGGCGAACGCGGCTTACTCGATGGAACGGCTGATTGAGGCGTGGAGCGTGATTGTGACGGGAAGCGATTGAGTGAAGAGCGGAGCGTGACTGTGAGGTAAAACAGCTGGCCGAAGAGCAGAGTGTGATTATGAGATGTGAAACAATTGACTGTGGCGCGAAGCGTGATTGTGACGTAAAGCAAACCGGAGAACAGAATGAGAAATGCAGTAAAAAGTATGATCCGTGAGCTGGAGCGGGACGGCAGATTTTTGCAGGAGCGCCGTTATATGCAGCACGGATCGGTGACAGTCTATGAGCACAGCATTCATGTGGCAGACAAAAGCCTGTCTTTGTCCCGGTGGCTGGGATGGAGAATTGACGAGGAGTCGCTGATCAGAGGAGCGCTGCTGCATGATTATTTCCTGTATGACTGGCATGAGAAGGACGGGGGCCACCGGCTGCATGGCTTCAGCCATCCGTTCCGGGCGCTTGCCAACGCCAGAAGGGATTACGCGCTGAATATGGTGGAGGAGGATATCATTCAGAAGCATATGTTTCCGCTGACGGTTCTGCCTCCGATGCATGAGGAGAGCTGGATTGTATGCATGACGGACAAGTACTGCGCCGTCACGGAGATGCTCTATCCGTGGTATTGCAGGATCAGGGGGCGTCAGTTTCAGGGATATGGGGCGTAGACGCTTACCGGGGCGCACAGCGCGGACATCCGCGGGGCATCCTGTGAGAGAATCCAGGTATCATAATTTCCTGAGCAGGCGGCGGGCTGCCACAGGAGGAGAAGGACTGCTGTATGGAGGAGGAAGCCTTCCCGAGGTTTGAATAAAAGATAAGGAGTCAGAATGAAAACAGGAATGGTTCTGGAGGGCGGCGCCATGCGGGGCATGTTTACCGCCGGTGTTCTGGATGTTTTTATGGAAAATCAGATTGAGGTGGACGGCTTCGTGGGCGTGTCCGCGGGGGCTTGCTTTGGCTGTAATTACAAGTCCCGGCAGATTGGCCGCTCCATCCGTTACAATCTCCGGTTCTGTCAGGATAAGCGCTACGGAACCTTTACTTCCTTAATAAAATGCGGCGATCTGTACGAGCCGAAACTGTGCTATCACGATATTCCTCTGGAATATGATCCCTTTGATGTGGATGCCTTTTGCAATAATCCCGTGAAATTTTATGTGGCCTGCACGGATGTGGATACCGGAGAGCCTTTTTATCATCTGTATGAAAAATCGGATGAGCGGGATCTGCTTTATATGCAGGCCTCGGCCGCCATGACGCTGGCGCCGTGAGTGGTGGAGGTGGATCCCCGGCGGCTTCTGGACGGCGGCGTTTCTGATTCCATTCCCATCGAATGGTTTCGGAGCATCGGCTATGAGAAAAATATTGTGGTACAGACCAGGCAGGAGGGATACCGCAAGAAAAACAGCGGCTTTACGAAGGCCCAGTGCCTGCTTTTACATAAATATCCCAATCTGGCGAAGGCTATGGAGAATCGCAGCGAGCGCTATAATCATACGCTGGATGTGATCTCGGAACTGGAAAAGAAGGGAGAGGTGCTGGTCATCCGGCCCAGCGAGACGCCGGAGGTTGGACGTATGGAGCACGATCCGGCCAAGCTTCAGAAGCTGTACGAGCTGGGAAGGAGCGACGCGGAGAAAAAGCTGGATCAGGTGAAGGCGTTTCTGGCGTAGCGTTTTTTGAAGTGCCCGGTTATTCATGAAGCGCTGCACTGGCATGAGTTCCCTGACTTTTTAAAATGAAGCTGTTGCGGCATTGTGAAGAGTGTGTTAGACTTGACATGGAATAAAAAGGCACGTGTGCGAGAAGAGAAAGTGTAAAAAATAATCATGACAGACACATGCAAGGAAAGGCTGATGGCCGGTGTGCGGGATTTTCATTTACCCCGCTATTATCAGATTCCCTCGGTGGGATTATATCTGGAACAGGTGACGCGTTACATTTCGGATATGCTTGCGCCCATTCAGGAAAATTGCATCACCAATTCCATGGTGTCCAACTATGTGAAGAAGAAGCTGATTTCCAATCCTCACAAAAAGCAGTATGACCGGGATCAGATCGCCTGCCTGATTTTTATCGCGGCGGCCAAGAGCGTGTTAAGCCTTGACGACCTGAAACAGATGATCGAGCTTCAGCGGCAGACCTATCCCACGCAGTGGGCTTATGACTACTTTTGCGAGGAGCTGGAGGGGACGTTGGCTTTTGTGTTCGGACTGCGTCAGAACTCAACGGAGATTGATTCGGATCCGTTCGATGAAAAGACCATGCTGCGCAGTGTGGTCATCGCTCTTTCCTATAAGACCTATCTGGAAAAATATCTGGCGGTGATTAAGGAGGAGGGCGTACCGGGACAGGATCCGGCCGACATTGTGCCGGCGCATAATGAAAAAAGCGGCGCTTTCGCGCGGGACCAGAAGGAGGAAGCGCAGACGCCGGACTGTGTGGAAGCGCAGACAAAAATACCATGAAAGCGAAAATCCGCTGACGGGGAAATAAAGGGAAGCCGCAGGACTTTGATGGGGTTTTGCGAAAAAATACGGGAAGATTTTGGAGTACCATGGAAAACACAAAGACGGTTGACGAGAGAAAACAGCAAAGATTCTACAGGTTTTATCATATATTGAAGGTAATTGCCGGACCGATCTGCCGGTTCTTTTTCGGCATCAGAAAGGAAGATGAGATTAAGCTGCCTGAGGAGCCCTGCCTGATTGTGGCGAACCATACCTGCTATTTTGATCCCCTGATCATCGCCATGTGCGTGGATCAGCCCCTTTATTTTGTGGCCGGAGAGAATCTGCAGCGTCAAAAAGTGGCGGCCTTCGCGGCGATGAAGATTTTTCACTGCATCTCCTGCTCCAAGGGCAAGATCAGCGTGCAGACAATCCGGGAAATCACCAGAAATCTGAAGGCGGGCCATAATGTCAATATGTTCGCGGAGGGAAATATCACCTACGACGGCACCACAGCGCCGTTAAATCTTGTCAACGGAAAGCTGTTCCGCTCCCTTCAGTGTACCGTGGTGACGATCAATATCACTGGCGGCTATCAGATTGTACCCCGCTGGAGCGGCAGGTTCTGCAGAGGCGCCATTCACGCGGAATTAAAAGGAGTATATACCAGGGAGCAGCTGCATGATATGACGCCGGAGCAGGTTCTGGAGCATGTGAATCAGGATATTTACGCTGAGCAGCCGCCGGTGGAGGAAACGGATGGCCGCGTCTACCGCCGGGGCGCAAAGGGCATCCATTATGTGCTCTATGTCTGCCCGGTGTGCGGCGCCCTGGGCCGGATCATGGGAAAGGGAAAGACGATCCTCTGCGGCAGCTGTGGGAAGACCTGGCAATATAACGAACACGGAAAGATCGAGGGAGGTCTTTTTCAGACCATCTATCAGTGGAACCGCTGGCAGAAGGCCCATATCAAAGAGATGATTCAACAGAAGGCGCCCATTGAAATCTCTACCCCCAAGGCCAGGCTGATGTCCATTATGGACAACCACAGCCGGCAGGTGCGGGCGCTGGGAACGCTTCTGATGAACGGAGAAAAGCTTGTCTGCGGAGATGTGGAGTTTGCCTTAAAGGACATCTCGCGTATGGATACCCGCAATAAGGGAATCATCCTGTTCTCCCTTCAGAACGGGGATTATTTTGAAATCAATACCAGAAAAGGCTTTTCCGGGCTGATGTACAAGACAGTCTTTGAGACGTTTAAGGAGTGCGGGAGCTGAGAAAGCGCGGCGTCAGCTTTCAACACGAGGATGTCGGAGTAATGAGAAATTGGGTAAATGCTGTAATTGTTAGTAAATTTTCTTTATTTTAGGCATTGTTTTTATGACAGAAGAATAACTATAATAGAAGTACCTGATAAG
>JAJQCU010000001.1 GCA_021202575.1 Lachnospiraceae bacterium | reverse complement strand
TTCTGCGTGGGCTGCGGATTTCTTTTTCTATCATAATTAATCATGACTTCCCTCCTTGCTCGAAGTTCCTCTGCCGGCTGACTAAGGACGCGTAGCGCTCTTCCGCGCCGGTCTCGGCCCGCGTGAACAGCTCTTCCGCGCGATCCGGGAATTTCAGTTTCAGAGAATTGAACCGGACCTCTCCCATCATGAACTTCCTGTAGTCGCCCAGAGGCGCCGCGGAGTCAACGGACAGCGGGTTTTCACCCTTCGCGGCCAGGTCAGGATTGTAGCGCAGCAGATTCCAGTAGCCGCAGCGTACCGCCTGGCGCATCTCCTCCATGGACTTGTTCATGCCGGCTTTCAGACCGTGGTTGATACAGGGTGCGTAGGCGATGACAAGGGACGGTCCGTTGTAAGCCTCGGCTTCCCGCAAAGCCCGCAGGGTCTGCTCCGGGTTGGCGCCCATGGCTACCTGCGCCACGTAAATGTAACCATAGCTCATCATGATGTCCGCCAGGCTCTTTTTCTTGACCGCCTTGCCGGAGGAAGCGAACGCCGCCACCGCGCCCATGGGCGTGGCCTTGGAGCTCTGGCCGCCGGTATTGGAATAAACCTCTGTATCAAAGACGAGCACATTGACATTTCTGCCGCTGGCCAGCACATGGTCCAGGCCGCCGTAGCCGATGTCGTAGGCCCAGCCGTCACCGCCGAAGATCCACATGGACGGTTTCGGCAGCATGTCGGCGTTGTCCACCACAAACTTCGCGTCCGCATTGGTATCCGCGATCTTCTCACATTCCTTAAGAAGCGCTTCGCCCGCGGGTTTGGACTGGTCAGAATCCTCCATCACCGCAAGCCACTGTTCCGCGGCCGGGATGGAAGTCAGTCTTGAAGCCGCGCTCTTTAACTCCGCTCTTCTCGCGTCCACGGAAATCCGCATGCCAAGGCCGAACTCCGCGTTGTCCTCGAAGAGGGAATTCGCCCAGGCAGGGCCGCGTCCCTCGCGGTTGACCGTGTAAGGCGTACTCGGAACCGAGCCGCCCCAGATGGAGGAACAGCCGGTGGCGTTGGCAATGTACATCCGGTCGCCGAAGAGCTGGGTAACCATCTTCGCGTACGGGGCCTCGCCGCAGCCGGGGCAGGCGCCGGAGAACTCCAACAGGGGCTGCTTGTACTGAATGCCCTTGATCGTATCCTGCCGGAATGGGACCTGCTTTGGCGTTGTTTCAGCGAAGAGGTAATCATACTTCTTCTGGGCGCTCTCCACATATTCATCGGAAACGGGCACCATGGTGATGGCCTTCTCCCTTGCCGGGCACATCTGCGCGCAGGAGCCGCAGCCTGTGCAGTCGAGCGTGGAAATACCGATGGTATATTTCAGGCCCTTGCCGCCCTTCATATCCACCACGCCGTCCACGTTCTCCGCTTCCTCTTTGCTGAGGGCGAAGGGACGGATCACGGCGTGCGGGCAGACAGTCGCGCACCAGTTGCACTGTTTGCACTTCTCAGGATCCCATACAGGCACCTCCGCGGCGATTCCGCGCTTTTCAAAGGCTGCTGTGCCGGAAGGAAGAGAACCGTCGGCGGTGGCCATAAAGGTGGAAACCGGCACCCGGTCGCCCGTCAGGGTATTCATCGGCACCAGAACGTCGTTCAGATAAGCGGTCATCCGCTCGTCGCGTCCCACAAGCGGAGCTTTTTTCTCCTCATCCACCGCGTACTTCCAGCTCTCCGGGACGTCCACTTTGCAGACATTCTGAATGCCGGCGTCCACGGCCGCGCAGTTCATGTCCACAATATTCTGGCCCTTGCTGGAATAGCTGTGTACAATAGCCTCCTTCATATAACGGACGGCGTCGTCCACCGGAATGATATCCGCCAGTTTGAAGAACGCCGCCTGCAGCACAGTATTGGTGCGACGCGCGCCCAGGCCTACCTGTTTCGCGTATTTCACAGCGTCGCAGATATAAAACTGGATATCGTTCTCCGCGATATAGCGCTTCACAGCGGCGGGCAGATGGTCCTCCAGCTCCTTCCCCGTCCAGCTGCAGTTGAGCAGGAAGAAGCCGCCCGGCTTGACGTCCTGCACCATCTCAAATTTCTTTAAGTAAGCGGAGTTGTGGCAGGCCACAAAGTCCGCCTGCATAACATAGTAGGTGCTCTTAATGGGCGTATCCCCGAAACGCAGATGGGAAATCGTCGTGCCGCCGGATTTCTTGGAATCATACTGGAAATAAGCCTGTACGTATTTGTCCGTGTGGTCGCCGATGATCTTGACAGAGTTTTTATTGGCGCCCACGGTACCGTCCGCGCCCAGACCCCAGAATTTGCAGGCCTTCGTGCCTGCCGGGGCCACATCCGGTTTGTGGGACGCTGTCAGGGACAGGTGGGTCACATCGTCGTTGATGGAGATGGTGAATTCCTTCTTTGGATTCTCACTCTGCAGGTTCTCATAGACGGACAAAATATCCCATGGCTGAGTGTCCTTGCTGCCCAGGCCGTAGCGGCCGCCGCAGATGTAACAGCTGTCAAACCCGGTACCCTTCAAGGCGCTCACAATGTCCAGATATAACGGCTCGCCTACGCCGCCGGGCTCCTTGGTACGGTCTAAAACAGCGATCTTTTGTACGGTTTTCGGCTGGCCGTCCAGGAGATATTTCCCACTGAAGGGACGATACAGATGAACCTCCACAATACCGGTCTTTAAGCCCTGCGCGTTGAGGTAATCCACGATTTCCTCCGCCGCGTCGCAGACAGAACCCATGGCGACGATCACCTCGGTTGCGTCCGGCGCCCCGTAATAATTGAAGGGACGATAATCGGTGCCAAGGAGTTCATTTACCTGCTGCATGGCGTGATTCACAATATCCGCAGTCTCCAGATAAGCGGTGTTGGCAGCTTCTCTGTGCTGGAAGAAGGTCTCCGGCTGCTCGGCGGAGCCTTTCAGGTGCGGGTGATTCGGGTTGAGCGCGCCGGCACGGAAACGCCGAACCGCGTCCCAGTCCACCATACCGGCCAGGGTGTCGTAGTCCCAGACACGAATCTTCTGATACTCGTGAGAGGTACGGAAGCCGTCAAAGAAATGCAGCATGGGCAGCTTGCCGGAAATGGCCGACAGATGCGCCACAGCCGCCAGATCCATGACCTGCTGCACGCTATTGGAACAGAGCATGGCAAAACCGGTCTGACGCACGCCCATCACGTCCGAATGGTCGCCGAAAATGCTCAGGGCGTGGGTCGCCAAGGCACGGGCCGCCACATGGAAGACCATAGGGGTCTGCTCACCGGCTAATTTATACATATTGGGAATCATTAACAGAAGTCCCTGGGAAGCCGTGAATGTGGTGGTATAGCTGCCCGTGGAAATCGAGCCGTGCACCGCGCCGGCCGCACCGCCCTCGGACTCCATCTCGATAATATTGACCTTCTCGCCGAAAATATTGCGGCGGTCCTCACTGGCCCACTCGTCCATGCTCTCCGCCATCGGGGAGGAAGGCGTAATGGGATAGATGGCGGCTACCTCCGAGAACGCGTACGCTACATGCGCCGCCGCGGTATTGCCGTCCATTGTTTTGAGCTTTCTCTCGATCATGCCAGTTCCTCCTTTCCCTGCTGTGTCAGGCCCAGCGCTTCGCGCTGAAGATATATGTACTCAGGCACGGTTCTGCCCTTGATCACATCTCTCTGGCAGACATGCTGACAGATATTGCAGTCGTCACATTTCTCCGGATCAATCGTAATCCGGCCCTCATCGCAGTAAATTGCCTCGTTCGGGCAGTTCCTGAGGCAGTCCTCGCAGGCAATGCAGCCGGAGGAGCATACCCTCCCGCGCTCCTCGCGAGGCGCTTTGGATGCGCAGGGAACGGTCTTTGCTCCCTGATACGGCTCGATACTGATCAGGCCTCTCGGGCAGGCATATGTACAGTCTCTGCAGCCCACGCACTTCGCCGGGTCAACCACCGCCACGCCATTCACCACATGGATCGCGTCATAACGGCAGACCGCCGTACAGTCGCCGCAGCCAAGGCACCCATAGGCACACAGCCTTTCATCGTTCGCAGCCGCCTTATCCGCCTGCGCGCAGGAGGTGATGCCCTCCGCCTTCAGCGCTTCCAAAATCCTGCCATCGCCGGAGCAGCGGACAAAGGCCACGGTCGGCTTGAGCTCTCTCAAATCATGCCGCGTGTCCACGATGATCTTCTTTTTACACTTGACGGTGCAGGCCGCGCAGCCCACGCACTTGTCATAGTTGATCACCGCGTGTTCATCGATCACTTTGACTGCTCCCTCCGGACAGGCGCGCTCACACTCGCCGCAGGCGATGCAGCCATAGCCGCAGATCTTACGGACCTTCTCCTCATCCGGCTCCTTCGAGGAGCAGGGGATGAAATTCGTAGCGTCCGCCGGGATCATGCGGATCAGCCTCTGGGGGCAGACTCCCTTCGCCGCACAGTCGCCGCAGCCGTCGCAGAGCTCCGGGTCAACCACGACTTTTCCATCCACCAGTTTCATCGCGCCCTTCGTGCAGGCCTTCACACAGTCACCCACACCGACACAGCCGGACTTACACTCGCCCCGCAAAAAGCCGCTGTCCACAGCTTCCGCGCAGCTGCCTGCCGCATTTGCGAAACGGGCCTTTCCCGCCGCGCTCCCGGCGCAGGCCACAAATGCAATCTGCCGCACCGCGTCCGCTTTCGCGTCACTTCCCTTTCCCATAAAATACCTTCCTTTCCATGTGTCCTAGGACCTTTTCTTCCCAATATTTTCCAGCTGTCGTTTGACCGCAATATTCCCCGCCATATCAGCAGATATGGGACGGGCCGCGTTTATACTGCAAATTCATATTCCTGAGATTATGGCC
>JAJQCU010000361.1 GCA_021202575.1 Lachnospiraceae bacterium | reverse complement strand
GTATGTGGGCGCCATTACCAGTTTATTTCTGGGAGTTTCGGAATTTCTGGAGCTCTGTGGGACTCTGCGGGCAAACGCGTCTTTTCTGGACACGACATTTGAGTATCTGGATCTTCCCAATGAGATGTATCAGGGCAGCCTGACCACGGAGAAGCGCTCAGACCGCCAGTATCAGGTGGAATTTCGGGATGTTTCATTCAAATATCCGGGCAGTGAGACTTGGGCGCTGCGCCATGTGAACATGACCTTTCAGGTGGGCAGCCGTCTGGCAGTGGTGGGACAGAACGGCTCCGGCAAGACGACCTTTATCAAGCTGCTCTGCCGTCTTTATGATCCTACAGAGGGAGAAATTTTATTAAACGGGATCGATATCCGCAAATATCGTTACGAGGATTACAGTCAGATTTTTTCCGTAGTATTTCAGGACTTTCAGCTCTTTGCCCTGCCTTTGGGGGAGAACGTGGCGGGCAGGACAGGTTATGATCGTGAGAGGGTCTGGAAGTGCCTGAAAAAAGCCGGTTTTGAGGAGAGGATGTCCCATATGGCGAAGGGGCTGGATACCTGTTTATATAAGGAGCTGAATGAGGAAGGAGTGGAAATTTCCGGAGGCGAAGCGCAGAAGATCGCCATCGCCAGGGCACTGTATAAGGACGCGCCGTTCCTGATTCTGGATGAGCCCACGGCGGCTCTGGACCCCATCGCGGAGGCCGAAATTTACGGAAAGTTCAACGAGATCGCCACGGATAAGACCACAGTTTATATCAGCCATCGTTTATCCTCCTGCAGGTTCTGCGATGAGATCGCGGTCTTTGACCAGGGCGCGGTGGTGCAGGAGGGAAGCCATCAGGAGCTGTTAGCTGACAGAGATGGAAAATATTATGAGCTGTGGCATGCTCAGGCTCAGTATTATACGGAGGAGGCGGTGCGGGTGCTGCTGGGCTGACCTACTTTAAAAATTTGAGGCACAGTCGAACCCTCCTTCTCTGGCAAGGCGGATAATGATGTGAGCTACAGATTCCAGATATTCCTGCAGATGATTGATTTCCTCTTCGGAGAATCCGTCAATGTTAGCCCATCTGTAAGAGGGTAAATAACATTCAGCAGAATGAAAACCTCCGTATACAGGCTTTTCAAAGTATACTTTTACAGTTTCTGCTTCGTTTTCAAGATAAGCATCTGAGTGTACAACTTCAGTTTTATCATCGAGTGTCATAAATGGATACATCATAATAATCTTATAAACCTTTCCGGAAAAGTGCTGGATCGTATGTTATATATGTGGAATTATACCTTTTGAGAAACATCATTTCAACTCTTTTCAGGACAAATTAATAATTGCCCGGTTCAAAGCCTCGTAAGCTCCCCGGGGCAGTGGCAGCGCCGTGCCATCGGAAAGGATGACTTCCTTTCTGGTGACGCGGCGCACTTGATTCAGATTCAGAATGAAGGCGCGTCCCACTCTGAAGAAACGCTCATCCAGTTCTTTTTCAAAGTCGCTTAGGGTACGCTTGACGGTGTAATCCTCTTTGGCGTGGACAGTGACGTAATTCTGATGGACCTCCAGATAGCGGATTTCGTAAAAGGGAAGGCGCACCATCTCCCCGGAAATTTCCAGATACAGACAGCGCTCCGCTGTTTTCAGCTTTTCAACGGCCCGGTCCAGAACCTGAAAAAGCTTTTCCCGATTTAAGGGTAGCATCAGATAATGCAAGGCCTCCACCTCATAGCCCTCGGCAATATAGTCGGAGTAGCCGGTGATGAAAATAATCTGTATTGCCTGATTTTCAAGGCGAATCTGACGCGCCAGGGTGACGCCGTCCATGGCGCCCATTTCTATATCCAGCAAGAGAATGTCAAAGTTTTTTTCCTCCGCATAGCGAAAAAGAAAGCTTTCTGAGGAGGGAAAGTCTTCCAGCTGAACAGAGAGTTGCCGTTCCCTGGCCCAATCCCGTATCAGCTGAATATTGTATTGTAAATCTACCGGGCTGTCGTCACAGACCGCGATGCGGTATGCCATATTTTTCCCTTTCTTTTATTTTGATTCCTTTACACCTGTGGAATCAGTATTTCTGTGGTAAAGGCTCCGTCCTCGCTGTTGCGGCTTAAGTACCCGTCCAGCCGCTCCACGATGGTGTCAATGCGGACCAGGCCAAAGCCGTGGCCCTCGCCCTTGGAGGTCTTAAAAAGGCCGCCCTGCTTTTGGAGCTTCTTTGTGGCAGTGAAATTGGTAAAGGAAATATACAGCTGGGTATTCTTCATATCCATGTAGACCCGGATCAGCCGTTTGTCCGGCTGCAGGGCCATGCTGGCGTCAATGGCGTTGTCAAAGAGATTGCCCAGGATGCAGCACAGGTCCAGCTCGGACATTTTGAGCTTCACGGGAATGTGAGCGTCCACAGACACGGGGATTTCCTTAGAGCGGGCCAGGGAGATTTTACTGTTCAGGATAGCGTCCGCCATGGAGTTTCCGGTTTTCACAACCGTATCCACTGTGTTTAAGTCCGTGTCCAGCATGTCCAGATAAGAGCGGATGGCGTCCAGATCGCCGTTCGCGGCGTAGGCCTTCATGGCCTGAATATGATTGCGGTAGTCGTGGCGCCAGCCCCGCATCTGCCGGTACATATTTTCCACCTCCTGATAGTGGGTCTCGATCAGCTCCCGCTGATACTGATCCAGCCGTTTGTCGATCTGTTTTTCCCAAAATGACATGGCACATTCCTCCCTATGCCATTATACGCAGATGAGAAGTGACGTGCAAGCCGATTTTTTCGGCCTTGGAGGCTTGCCATGGTGTGGTAAGAAAGATAGAGACAAAAATCCGCGGATTTTGGAATTTGTTTCAAAAGCCGCGGCTTTTTCTTTTGCAAAACTAAAGAAAAGCGGGTTTTGCCACGGTTTTGGCAGGCTTGCCGAAGCTTCAAGAATCCTTTAAAATAAGGCTTTTTGAGCATATGATGTTTTGCTGGCTTGTTGGCAATCTCGGACAAATCTCGGACAATTTCGGACAAATCTCGGACAAATTTCGGACAAAAAAAGAGGGCCTGGGGGCCCCTTTAAAATGCGCTTGCGATACCTTCCATCGCCTCCGCTTTTGTATCCGGCAGGACATGTGAGTACAGGTCCATTGTCATAGCCAGGGAGCTGTGCCCGAGGATGGTCTTAAGGACCTGCGGCTGCATGCCGGCTTCGATTGCCCTGGTCGCGAAGGTGTGCCTGAGCACATGCGGCGTAATATGCGGGAACTCATAGCCGTCAGCGAGGATCCATTTCGTAATATGCTTGATCTCCGTCTTAATCCGGCTCGGCGTCAGGTGGCTCCCTTCGCCGTCGCAGAACAGGTAGCGGTCCAGCTTTTCAACATCGAAGTACCAGTATTTCCGCTGCGCGTCTATTAAAGCCAGTACATCCTCGGTCATAGGAATGTCGCGGACGGAAGATGCGGTCTTTGGCGTGTCTTCAAAATATCCCTGGCCGGGAATGTACTTTAAGATGCGGCGCACATGCAGTACTTTTTTCGCTTTGTCAACATCGGAGCATTTCAGGCCCAGTACTTCGCCGCTCCTCAAACCCGTGCGCAGCATAACGGCGAAGAGGTTGTACAGGCTGCTTTCTTTTGCATATTCCATAAACAGTGCCTGCTGGTCTTTGGTCATGGCGATGCGCTGGTTTTTCGTCTTGCGGGGCGACTGCGCCTGCCTAGTAGGGTTGCGCCCGATAATGCCATTTTTAAGCGCCTGCTCCATGCACCCATTCAGGACATCGGACGCAACGGTTATGCTGGATGGGTTATACCCGGAATCAGTATCGCCCTTGATCTTGGATTTCTGGAGATTATTATACATCCTTTGGACATGCTCCGGGCGGATATCTGTTATTTTCATCGTGCCCAGCGTGGGCTTAACCATATAGTTATAGGTATTCCAGTAATTGTAGTAGGTCCCCTTCTTAATGTTGTTTTTCTTGTACTCCTCCATCCAGGTATCGAACCATTCATCCAGTGTAAGGTCTGACACCGGGATATAGGTCCCGTGATCCAGCTGGTACTTCAGGTCGACGATGGCTTTCTGTGTCTCCTTGATTGTGCGGCCATGCACGACATATTCCCTGTACTTGTAATTGAACCGGCCCTCGTAGCCCTTGCCGCGCTGGCGGATTCCCTTCGGGAGCTTCCGCCCCTTCTTATCAGTTGCCATAATAATCATCCTCCTTTTTGGAATTTTGGTATAAAAATAACAGCCAACAGAACAAAAGTTCTGGTTGTGCGCTGCCAAAAGGAGTGATACAATACAGTTGGTTGTCGGATTGTATCATCTCTTTTGGTACATCTGGGGCGCTCCTGTTTGCAGCAGGGGCGCTTTTTAAATTGTAAGAAAATAAAAAGCAGGTAACCTCGGTTACTTGCTTAACAGCTGAACAAATCAGGTGGGGCGATGCTCCCACATCTCCATCAAGGGCGACGGCTGCCCGTTCCGTCCTCAGATCCATTCGGCGGTACTTCGATTATATCCATATATATATGAAGTTGTCAAGGAATATAAAAAGAGCCTTGAGTACAACCTCAAAGCCCTCTCTATGACCGCACAGCAGTCATTCGCTATTGGCCGGATACCAGCCATTCGCCAATTGGCAATGAACTACAAGATGGGCGGCGTATCCATCATCTCAGGTACTCTTGCGAGTGTGTCGGGAGCCTTTCCGACCTTTGTGATTCACCATATTGTATTACAATATTAGCAGAATAATTCGGTTTTGTCAAATTTTTTTGAGCCGGCGACGGCGTAAATTTACGGTAGGAATCATAGCGGCAGAGACTGCCAGAAATGCATCATAATATTAGTCTTGAT
>JAJQCU010000008.1 GCA_021202575.1 Lachnospiraceae bacterium | reverse complement strand
GCTATATTACGTTCTAAATATTTTCAATTAGCTTGCCGCTGTCATCCGGTGGTAAAATAATTGAAAATCAGGAACAAAAAGGAGAAAAAACAAATGAAAAACAATTCTGTCAGGAACGTTGTTGCTATCGGCATCGGTGCCGCGCTCTTTTTCGTGCTCGGCCGTTTCGTGGCGATCCCCAGCGGGATTCCGAACACCAACATCAGCTTGCAGTACGCTATCCTCGGAATGCTGGCCGCCATGTACGGCCCCTTGGCCGGCGCGCTGATCGGTTTCATCGGCCATACATTGATTGACCTGTCCTGGGGCGGCAGTCCCTGGTGGAGCTGGGTCATCGCTTCCACCATCGTGGGTGCTCTCGTGGGTCTGGTGGCGAAGAGGCTGAAGGTGAGCGAGGGTGAGTTTGGCAAGTCCCAGATCATTCTTTTCAACGTGGCAAATGTGGTGGCCAACGCCATCGCCTGGATTGTCGTTGCCCCGGTGCTGGATATTGTGATTTACGCGGAGCCGGCCAACAAGGTGTTCGCGCAGGGCGCCATGGCCGCTGTTGCCAATATTCTGACCGCCTGCATCATCGGCACCCTCCTGCTGGTGGCTTACACCAAAACCATCGCCAAGAAGGGCTCTCTGGATCAGGAGTAATTTTCAGTTAATAACTGCAAAAGAGCAGGGCTGTCTGCCTTGCTCTTTCGCGTTACAAATGGACGCATTAGTAAAACAGGAATCGTCATTTTATAAAAGCTAGGGCGAAATGACGGTTCCGGGAACAGCGGTAAAGTAATCATGAATAACCCCATTATCTCTTTTAAAAATTTTGGCTTCCAGTATCGGGCGCAGAAGCGCCCCACCCTGTATGACATCAACCTGGACATTTACCCCGGGGAGCGCATCCTGATTGCGGGACCCTCCGGCAGCGGCAAGTCCACCATCGGCAATTGTTTAAACGGCCTGATTCCGTTCAGCTATACCGGCGAATGCACCGGCAGTCTGATTGTGGACGGCGTGAACGCGCCCAAATCCAGTATCTTTGAGATGTCCAGGCATGTGGGCACGGTGCTGCAGGATCCGGACGGACAGTTTATCGGCCTGACGGTGGCTGAGGACATAGCTTTTGCTCTGGAGAACGACTGTACGCCCCAGGATGAGATGCGTGAGACTGTGCGGAAGGTGGCGCAGATGGTGGATATCACGGAGCGTATGGAGTACGCGCCCCATGAGCTTTCCGGGGGACAAAAGCAGCGGGTCAGCCTGGGCGGCGTCATGGTGGATCAGGTTAAGATTTTACTCTTTGACGAGCCTCTGGCGAATCTGGATCCGGCTACGGGCAAGCAGGCCATCGAGCTGATTGACGATATTCAGAGCCGCACGGACACCACGGTGGTGATTATCGAGCACCGCCTGGAGGATGTGCTCTGGAAGAATGTGGACCGCATCGTCTTAGTCAGCGAGGGACGCATCGCGGCGGACTTAAGGCCGGACGAGCTGCTCAGCTCCAATCTGCTGACGGAGCATGGCATCCGGGAGCCGCTGTATCTGACTGCCCTGAAATACGCGGGTGTGGAGATTACCCCGGAGAAAAAGCCGGCTCATGTGGATACGGTGGTTCTGGAACAAAAGGATCAGCAGAAGGTGCGGGACTGGTTTACCGCCGCGCCGCCTGCCGCCCCAAAAGTGGAAAGACCGGTTCTTCTGGAGGTGAAGGACGTTACCTTTGGCTACAATCCGGAAATCGTGACGCTGAAGGATATCAGCTTTCAGATCAGAGAGGGAGAGATGCTCAGCATTGTGGGCCGGAACGGCGCAGGCAAATCGACCATGTCCAAGCTGATCTGCGGCTTTGAGCCCCTGACACAGGGAAAGGTTTATTTTAAAGGAAAAGACGTCACCAACGATACCATCAGAGAGCGGGCGGCGCACATCGGCTACGTCATGCAGAACCCCAATCAGATGATCTCAAAGACCATGATCTTTGATGAGGTTGCCCTGGGCGTTAAAAATCTGGGACTGAGCGAGAGCCAGATCCGGGAAAAGGTGGAAAATGTCCTGAAAATCTGCGGCCTCTATCCCTTCCGTAACTGGCCCATTTCCGCCCTGTCCTTCGGGCAGAAAAAGAGGGTGACAATCGCCAGCGTCCTGGTCATGGGACCGGAGCTGATTATTCTGGACGAGCCCACTGCCGGTCAGGATTTCAGGCATTATACGGAGATCATGGAGTTTCTTCGCTCCCTGAACGATCAGGGGGTGACGGTGGTGATGATCACGCATGATATGCATCTGATGCTGGAGTACACGCCCAGAGCTTTGGTGTTCAACAACGGCCGCCTGGTGTGCGATGAGGCGTCCTCTGTGGTGCTGTGCAATCCGGACCTGGTCAGGGAGGCCGCACTGAAGGAGACCAGCCTTTTCACACTGGCAAACCGCTGCGGGATCACGCCGCCGGAGGCCTTTGTGGAACGCTTTATTGACGCGGACAGGGAGGTGAGAGACAATGGCCGCTAAGACCGTATTGAATTACATAGAGCGCAAAAGTGTGGTTCATGAGCTGACGGGAGTGACCAAGCTGGCTTTTTTTCTGCTGTTCACCTTTGCCAGTATGCTGACCTACGATACCAGAGTGCTGCTGGGGCTTTTGGTGATCAGCTGCCTGGCTTTCCGGTTCAGCCACATTAAATTTAAGGAAGTCCGCTTCATGATGGTATTCATGCTGGTCTTTCTGGTGATGAATAATATTTTTATTTATCTTTTTAATCCGGATCAGGGAACGGAGATCTACGGTACCAGACATGTGCTCTGCCATTTTTTCTGGCGCTATGATGTGACCGCGGAGCAGTTATTTTACATGTTCAATATATCATTAAAATATTTTGTCTCTCTGCCCATCGCTATTTTGTTTATCTCCGCCACCAATCCCAGCGAGTTCGCGGCCAGCCTGAACCGTATCGGGGTATCCTAACGTGTGGGCTATTCCGTGTCCATCGCTCTCATGTACATCCCGGACATCCAGAGGGATTACCATAATATCAGCCAGGCTCAGCAGGCCCGCGGCGTGGAGCTGGGAAAGAAGGTAAAGCTCTGGACCCGCCTGAAAAATGTGGTCACCATCCTGATGCCGCTGATTTTGTCCAGCCTTTCGAGAATCGATGTGATTTCCAACGCCATGGAGCTGCGCGGCTTCGGCAAGAACCCCAAGAAGCGCACCTGGTATATGGCGCGGCCTCTGAAGCGAAACGACTGGCTGGTGATCGGCTTTGGGGTGCTGCTTTTAGTGTTAAGCTTCGTGATCACCTTCTGGGACGGGAATCGGTTCTTTAATCCGTTTGTGTAATTGTGCAGGGAGCCGAAGGTTGAAGGCTTACGCAGGGTGCGTTTTTGCTCATAATATAATGCGCGGGAGGTTTTAAGGGCCTTCCGCGCGTTTTTTTGCATAAAACTGACTTTCAGTTGACAACCTGTTGAAAAAAGGATAGTACAATAATAAAACTGTATCATGTATTGTGACGGGAGAACGGCCATGTTCAGGATTTTAATCGCGGAGGATGACGGGGAGCTGAGGCAGTTATTTGAAAAGGTGCTGGTGAAGAATGGTTATTCCGCCATTGGCGTCTCCGATGGGGCGCAGGCGCTGGAAGCCATGGAGCACGAATATATAGATCTGATCATTTCTGATATCATGATGCCTGTCATGGATGGTTATGAGCTGGTGCGCTCCCTGCGGGAGGCGGGAGATCAGACGCCGGTGCTGATGATTACGGCCAAGGACGCCTTTGATGATATGCGTCTGGGCTTTTTGTCCGGCACGGATGACTATATGGTCAAACCGGTCAATGTGAATGAGATGGTGCTGCGTGTGGGGGCGCTGCTTCGGCGGGCGCAGATGATCAGCGAGCACAGGCAGGTCATCGGAGGCACGCAGATGGACTATGATTCCATGACGGTTTCCTGGGATGGCAGGAGCGTGGAGCTGCCGCAGAAGGAATTTTTGCTTCTATATAAAATGAGCGCTTTCCCGGGGCATATTTTTACCAGACAGCAGCTGATGGACGATATCTGGGGCTATGATACGGAGACGACGCCTCATACCGTGGATGTGCATGTCGGCCGTCTGCGGGAGCGCTGCCGGGATAATCCGGAGTTTCAGATTGTCACCATACGGGGCGTAGTCTATAAGGTAGTGAAAAAAGAACCGGAGCGGTGAAGGTGAGCGGACGGGAACGGAAAGGCAGTCTGGCAGACCGATGAAAGGAAACGGACGGGAGCGGAAAGGCAGTCCGGCAGACCGATGAAAGGAAACGGGCGTCAGGGAACAGTGATCTGTGAAAAAAAGACAGAAACGGGCGGTACTGTCAAAGGCATAGGAATATGAAAAAACGAAAGAAAAAGAGAGGCTTCAGTCTCCGGCATTATTTCACAGTCATCATTTTAATTATTCTGATTGTGACCATATTTGTGGCTAATGCCGTCACGTATCTGCTCGATTACGCGTTTGGCATGTCCATGCAGATACCGGTGACAGTTATGGTTCCTGTCCTCAGTATTATTCTGGGTACCGGTATCACTGTTGTGATGAGCAAGTATTTTCTGGAGCCGATTACCAGACTGAGCCAGGCGATGAAGGAGGTGGCGGAGGGAAACCGCGAGATCAGGCTTCAGGACGGCAGGAACCCGGTGACGGAGATCACGGACAGCTATGAAAGCTTCAATGCCATGACCGGAGCCATTGCGGCGTCAGAGAAGCTGCAGAATGAGTTTGTCTCCAATGTTTCCCATGAGTTTAAGACGCCGATCAACGCCATCGAGGGCTATGCCATGCTGCTGCAGGGAAATCCGCAGGAGACCGGGGAGCAGGAGGAATACGTT
>JAJQCU010000108.1 GCA_021202575.1 Lachnospiraceae bacterium | reverse complement strand
GTTTTAGTCAGCAAAAGGGTCGTTAAATTAGATCAGCAGCAAGCCTGCCTGCCGTACATCCTTATTGCTGTGATAATAGTTGTGTGTTCCGGGCGTGAGCAACAATTCCTTTAATCGAAGAATCATGCTGTCTGCCTTACGGTACATGGCTGCAAACAGTGGATTGTAACGGTTTAAATACTTGGTCGCTACACCACGGTAAAAATTGTACTTTCCTTTAATAAAGCTATGGAACCCATTTACCGTATTCAGATTGTAAAAATGGCTTTCATCGACAGTGCAATTGCTGCAGTCTCTGACCGTACATTCTAAATCAGTCCGCTTCCCGGCTCAGTCCGTCAGCTCCATGGCGTAAAGCCTCACCGTCTCACACCCCCAGGTTTTTAAGGGCACAAACTTCACCCGCCTGACCTTTCTTCTCAGAGGAATCATGCGCAGCTGCTGATAATTATTATTTTCCTCATCCGCCAGCTCCCAGACGCCGCTGCCATCGTCCACCCACACCTGCCAGGCGCGCAGAATGGTAGCCGGGACCGACACCGGCTCCGCATCTTTGAAAATATTGCAGCGCATGGTGTAGCGCCTGCCCGCGTAGCCCAGATGTTCCCAGGGATCCCGGTTTAAGTCGCAGTCAAACACCAGCCGCAGAGCGTCCGCGTATCCTGACTGCGGAAGGGTGATCACAAGCTCCTGGCCGGGCCTGCCCTCCCAGGCGTGATCCACGCCCTTTACACGCCGTTCCACACCGTCTGTCAGCACACCCATGTCCGACTCCTGCCCGTCCTGCTCCTCCAGAAGTCTTGCCCCTTCCATGATCGCGTCGGTGCGCTTTCTCACACCGGGCAGATAACAGCCGTCCTTGAGCAGCGTCTGCTGAAGCTCATCCACATAAGCAGGGTAAAGCTGCCCGGGGTCCAGCCCCTCCCTCACAGCTATGGACGCGGCGGTTCCCACCGCCTGTCCCACCACACCGCAGGTGGCCATCACCCGGGTGCTGGAGAAGACCGCGTGAGAAACACTGATATTGCGCCCGGCAAACATCAGATTTTCAATATTCGCGGAATAAAGGCTTCGATAAGGAATCCCGTAGGGTCCCGGAATCGGGTGATGAATATTGGGGCGGTCTTTCGTAGCAAATCCCCTGGGATCATGATCATCCATGGTCCAGCCCCCGTATGCCACCATGTCGTCAAACCTTCCTCCGGACATGATGTCCTCCTGACACATCATGTACGCCCCCTCATACCGTCTGCTCTCCCGCTTTCCGGGGAGGAAGCCCAGCCAGTCCAGCTCCCAGCCGCCGGAATTCACTTCCCCGGAATTTTTGATGAAATCCCACACGCCGTATGCGATTTTCAGCAGTTCATCCCGGATCTCCTCCGTATCCCGCAGAGAATCCCGATCCCCTCCGATTTCCATCCACCAGAAATTGTCCAGAGTCCAGGCGTCAGGATCCTTCAGATTCATCCGGAAGGGAAAGTCATCTTTTGTATATTTATATGCCCAGGAAGGCGCGCGGAAGGGAACGTTTCTTCCCGTCTGCCTGGCCTGAAACATGCAGGAAAGACCCATGGTCCTGGAATCTTCCTTCTCCGGTTCAATGCTTTCCCCAAAATCTGAGGATGCTTCTCTGCCCATCCGCCATCTAGCTCCGGTCAGAGGAGCAAGGATACTGTCTCCGGAACAGTCGGCGAATATCCCGGCCCGGACCTGATGGTATGTCTGTGTTGTCAGCTGCCAGCCGGTTACCGACTGAATCCGGCTGCCGGACATCTGCGCTTCCAGACAGGAGCAGTTGAGCAGCAGCGTCAGATTCTTCTCCCGCTTTGCCATCCCGTAAAAAACGCCGTCCAGAAGGGAGAAATTCATATCCGGATTCATATAGCCATTCTCTAAGTTCAATTCCTCCACAATTCCGGTCTCCCGCACGTCCACGCCGTCCGACCCGCGGATCCACATTCTGATCTCGCTTGACGCGCTTCCTCCCAGCACCGGGCGATCCTGCATCAGGATCACCCTGCTTCCATGCCTGGCCGCGGAAATCGCGGCGCAGAACCCCGCCAGGCCTCCTCCAACCACACAAAAATCCGCCTCATGGATTTTTACCGGCGGCCTCTCTATGCCATTTCCTCTCAGCATTCCCATTTCGTCCTCCCTGCAACAGCATAATTGACGTCGTCGTTTATATTCGTTTCACCGTATTCGGCACCCCATGCCATGGGGTAAACCTGCGCTTTCCTTCCAGAATTTCCCAGGTTTCAAAATTTTCTGTGTCCGTCTCGCTCAGCGCAAAGACCCTGGCGCCGCGGGCAAAATCCTCCGGCCCGTAACAGCCAAAACCCGTATATCTCCCATAGCCCAGAGTGACGCCGAACCTCTTCCCGTAGAAAGAATTGCAGTGGTCATGTCCAAAGAACAGGCCTTTTGTATGGCCGTCCTCCACCATCCGCAGGAACTGGCCGGAATTCACATTGGGCGCACAGAATTCATCAATATGATTCCCATAAGTGTGCTCAAATCTCCAGACCTCCTCAATCTCCGGCACCGGAATGTGCTGAAAGGCAAGGACAGAGAAATCCCTGTTCTCCTCCTCATAAGCCAGGATCCTCTCCTGATACCAGTCCTGCTGCGCCCGGGTGACATAAGAGTAGCCGCCTACCCTCTTATCCGGATTATACTGTCCGGAATTGATGCAGGCAATCACCCAGCGCAGCTCTCCGTTTCTGCCGTAAACGGGGAACATGTGATTTCCGTACCTGTCTTCGCATCTCTCATCATGGAAGCCCACAAACCCCGGGCTCTTGGCCAGCCTGCCAAAAAAGCCCTCCTCGGTTCCTCCGAACTCTATGTCGTGATTGCCGAACACGAAGCTCCAGGGAATCCCACTCTTGGTTAGGGGAGAAACCGCCTTCTCCAGATAGTTCAGATTATTTTTCCCCCAGACAAGGTCGCCTGTGACAATGATAAAATCCGGACTCTCCGCCTCAATGCACTCCTCCATGACACGGAGCGTCCTGTGGTCATTTTCATCATCGTTGGTGTAATGCGTGTCCGTCAGCTGCATAATCTTAAATTTTCCGTCCTGGTCAAAGGAAAATCCGGTCTGTGACATTTTCTTCCTTCCCGGGGCCAAAGCCCCACCCTCTGTACACACTCAAAATCCGGGCAAAAGGCTCTCCTTCCGCCCGGATTCTTTCCATTCAGAAGAATAAAATATGACTTTCTTCTCTATGCTTCACTCAATCGAAGGTTCCGTCAATTTTATTCTGATAGTACTGAATGTATTCATTGTATCCGTAGTACTCCAGCTGCTGCTTGAAGGTCTCAAACTGCTCCTCGGTAACGCCGTTCATCACGCTGGTCGCCGCGAAATTGTCCACGTAATCTGTCAGTCCCTCCGTTGCGAAGCTGAACTCCTCCTGGGCGTCCGCCGGAACAATTCTCTGGGACTCAAACCCATTGTAATAAGGCTGAGTCACCTTGATGCCCTCCCAGCGGGCGTAAGAGGTGGTTCCCTCTACCGGCTGCAATGAGGAGTGTACAAGGGGATGATAATTCACAAGTCCCAATGAAGCCTGAAGCGTGGAGGAATTAATATTGTTGGAGTAAGCGCCATAACCGGCCTCCTCCAGCTGTTCCGCGGTGGGCGTGTTGCTGTAGTAAAGCCCATCGTCCCCCTTGGTGTAAAGCAGCCCTTCCTCGCCGTAAGCCACCAGCATGGCCATATCCTGGTCCGCATTCAGATAATTCCACCACTGAAGCAGCTCATCCACATAAGGGCTGGAAGCGCTGACGGTAAAGGTATTGCGGTTGGCTGTAATCATATTTGCGGTAGGCCAGCAGGCGCTGTAGCCTTCCGCCGCCACAGGAGCCAGGGCGGTATACTGAGCTATATTATCATCGGAAGTGATATAGGAATAGGGAGCCCACCCCAGGAACACACCGACTTTCATGGAATCAATATTGGAAATGTACTGGTCGGAGGACTGGGTGAAGCCTTCCGGGTTGAGCAGCCCCTCCTCCACCAATTTATGAAGGAAACACAGCGATTCATAAAAGGCGTCGGTATTCAACGTGGCGATGGCCTGGCCGTCCTCATATTTCACCAATCCCGGCACCCCATACATGGAAGTCAGGTTCCAGAAACGGGAAGCGTAATGGCTGACGCAGAAGTCAAAGGGAATTACATCCACACTGTCGTCCCCGTTGGGATTATTATCCCTGAACGCTACCAGCACATTGTAGAGATCCTCCGCCGTGGTAGGATATTCAAGTCCCAGATCGTCCAGCCACTGCTGGTTAATCCACATCAGGCCGCTGGTCTGGTTATTCGGGGAGGGGTAGAACCCGCCCATGACGCTGTAGACATTGCCGTCGGGGAAGGTCATATAGGACTCCCAGTCGATGTCATACTCCTCGCAGGTGTTGATAAAGTTGGGAACATAGGTTTCAATCTTATCCGTCAGATTGGCGAACAGGCCGGAATTCTGGCTGATATTGGAATCACTGAGCAGGCCGATGAAGGCGTCCGGCATATCCCCGGCCAGCAGCGCCGCCAGCTTGGTGGAAATATCCGTGCTGATCTCGATCCAGTTGACATGGATGTTGGTGGCTTCCTCCGCCTGGATGACGAAGGTCTTCTCTTCAAAGCCTTCTGTGGCGTCGTTGGTATGGCGTTCTACGGCGATAGTCACCTCGATGGTCTCATCCGAGACGGGAAGGCTCAGCTCCGAGGACGTCTCCTCCGCGGCGGCGCTCGATGACTCGGTGGACTCTGAGGATGAAGTTCCGGTGCGCTCCGATGAAGAACTGCTCGTTGAGGAGCTGCTCGTTGACGATGAGGAACTGCTCCCGCAGCCCGCAAG
>JAJQCU010000039.1 GCA_021202575.1 Lachnospiraceae bacterium | reverse complement strand
CTACGGGACGGACCGTCTGAACCAGTTTCTGAGCATCGTGGTGATTGCCTGCCTGGTGCTGTCCTTTGTCTTCGGACAGGTGTTTTATTACATCAGCCTGGTCTGTCTGGCGATCGAGCTGTTCCGCACCTTTTCCAAAAATACCACGAAGAGGTACGAGGAAAATCAGAAATATCTGCAGATGGAGGCCGCGGTCAAAAATAAATTCAGCGGCTTTAAGCGCACCACTTCCCAGAGCAAGGACTATCATATTTACAAATGTCCGGGCTGTGGGCAGAAAATCCGGGTACCCAGGGGAAAGGGCAAGATTGTGATCACCTGCCGGAAATGCGGCACGGAATTTACAAAGCGCAGCTGAGGTGACGGAAGATGTTTGGGTACGTGATCGTCAATAAGGCTGAAATGAAATATAAGGAATTTGATGTCTATCATTCCTATTACTGCGGTCTGTGCCATGTGCTGAAAAAAAATTACGGCAGGGCAGGGCAGCTCTCCTTAAGCTACGATATGACCTTCGTGCTGATGCTTTTAACCTCGCTGTATGAGCCTGAAGAAGCCACAGATTACCGCAGATGTCTGGCTCATCCCATGGAAAAACATCCGGCTGTCACCAGCGAGGTGACAGAGTACGTGGCGGACATGAACGTGCTGCTGACTTATCTGAAGGGGCAGGACGACTGGAAGGATGAAAAGAAGCTGTCCGGCCTTACCATGGAAAAGCTTCTCGGCAAAGGGGAGCGCAGGATCAACGCGAGGTACCGCAAAAAGGTGGACGCAATCCTGAAGCTGATGCGCCAGCTCGCTGAGGAGGAAAAGAAAGGGCAGACGGATATTGATACCATGGCCGGGCTGTTCGGCTCCGTGATGGCTGAGATTATCGCCATGAAGGAGGACGAGTGGGAGGAAACCCTGCGCCGGCTGGGTTATTATCTGGGCAAATTTATTTATCTGGCGGACGCTTACGAGGATATAGAGATCGATATTAAGAAAAATAATTATAATCCGTTGAAGGAGCGTTATCAAAATCCGGAATTTGAGGACGACGTCCACACGATTCTCACCATGATGATCGCGGAATGCTGCAAGGCGTTCGAGCAGCTTCCCATCATCGAACACGTGGACATCCTGCGCAACATTTTGTATTCCGGGGTGTGGTGCAGATATCAGGTGGCGAGAGAGAAGCGGGAGAAGGAAAAAGAACATGAGTGATCCGTACAGCGTTCTGGGAGTGAGCAGAAGCGCAAGCGACGAGGAAATCAAAAAAGCGTATAAGACACTGAGCAGGAAATACCACCCGGACGCCAACATCAATAACCCCAACAAGGCGCAGGCGGAGGAAAAATTCAAGGATATTCAGGCGGCCTATCAGCAGATCATGAAGGAGCGGACAGAAGGATATCAAGGGGATTCCGGTTATGGCGGCAGCAGTTACTCGGGCGGTTATGGCGGCGGGTACAGCAGCGGCTACGGAAGAAGCTATGGCGGCTATGGAGGCTACGGCGGATTCGGCGGCTACGGAAGACAGCAGCAGAATACCGGATATGAGGATGACACCCATCTTCGGGCGGCGGGCAATTATATCCGCAGCGGGTATTACAGAGAGGCGAGAACCGTTCTGGCAGGTATGGCGGAGAGTGAGAGAAACGCCCGCTGGTATTATTACAGCGCGCTGGCCCACGCGGGACTGGGCAATAACGTGAAGGCTTTGGAGCACGCGAAGAGGGCGCAGGCTATGGAGCCGGGCAATCAGGATTATCGGTCGTTAGTGTCCCAGCTGGAGAACGGCGGTTCCTGGTACGCGCGCAGACAGGCAGGATACGGATTCCCGTCATCAGGCGGCAGTAATATCTGCTTAAGGCTCTGCATCGCCAATCTGGTCTGCAACCTCTGCTGCGGCGGAAGCGGCATGTGCTGCGGAGGAGGCATGGGCGGCTATGGCGGCTATGGAGGAATGTACAGATGAAAGTGCCGTCAACAGATGGGAGGACGGGAGTGTTAACACACCCGGATGGCCGGATTTCAGAATGACAATGTGAGGGGGCGCTATGAACAGGGAGTTCGCAAATTATCAGAAGAAACATGATTTTCTGCTTTGCCTGGATTCAGACGGGACGGCTATGAATACCATGGAGGCCAAGCACCAGAAATGCTTTGGGCCGGCCTTTATGGAGGAATGGGGCCTGGAGCCTTATCGCCACCGGGTGCTGGATCTGTGGAATAATATCAATCTGTATTCGGATCTTCGCGGCGTCAACCGTTTTCAGGGACTGTATGTGACCCTGGCATACGTGAACGCTAATATCACGCCAGTGGGAGATCTGGAGCCGTTGAAGCGCTGGCTGGACTGTACCGAGAGGTGTTCCAACGCGGCGCTGATCCGCTATATGGAGGATGACGGTTCCCCGATTTTACAAAAGGCGCTTCACTGGTCCCAGAAGGCCAGCGAGCTGATTCTGACCATGCCCATTTCCGAGCGCTGTCCCTTCGCGGGGATGGAGGAGACGTTGTCTTATGCTTCGGAATTCTGCGATATCGCGGTGGTATCCTCCGCCAATTCCGATGCTGTGTTTGAGGAATGGGAGCATTATGGACTGAGTTATTATACCTCTCTTCTGCTGAGCCAGAACGCCGGATCCAAGGAATACTGTATCCGTCAGTTCCTGGACATGGGCTATGAAAAGGACAGGGTGCTGATGGTGGGCGACGGCCTGGATGACCTGGAGGCGGCCAGAAATCAGGGAATTCTGTTTTATCCCATCATCATCCGCCGGGAGACGGAGTGCTGGGACCGGCTGCAGAATTTTGCTCTGGACAGCTTTCTGGACGGCCATTATGCCGGAGATTATGCGGAAAAGCTGATTTATGAGATGGAATCCGCGCTGAGCAGCGATTATGAGAAATGAGAGGAAACAAAAAGGGGCTGCCGTGCGCCGGAAAAATGAAAGAGCGGCGGTACAGGGAGCAGAATCAATAAACCCTGCCAGGTCTGAAGCGATCGGCAGGGTTTTGTATTGAGAAATTATTTTATTTTTCTTTCTGCTGCAGCATCGCCGCCACAAATCCCTTAAACAGCGGGTGGGGCCGGTTCGGACGGCTCTTAAACTCCGGATGGGCCTGAGTAGCAATAAAGAAGGGGTGTACCTCCTTTGGAAGCTCGATCATCTCCACAATGCGTCCGTCCGGGGACAGGCCGCAGAGCTTTAATCCGTTGTCTGTCAGCACCTTGCGGAAGTCGTTGTTGACCTCGTAGCGGTGTCTGTGGCGCTCACTGATCTCGGTGCTCCCGTAAAGCTCCGCTGCCAGAGAATCAGGAGTCAGTATGCAGGGATAAGCTCCAAGCCTGAGCGTTCCGCCGATGTCCTCCACTCCGTTCTGATCCGGCATCAGGGCGATCACCGGATAGCGGGTATTGGGATCCAGCTCGATGCTGTGGGCGCCCTTTAAACCGGCCGCGTTGCGGGCGAATTCCACGATGGCCAGCTGTAAGCCCAGGCACAGGCCCAGGTAGGGAATTTGATGGGTGCGGGCATACTGGATTGCCAGAATTTTGCCCTCGATGCCTCTGCTGCCGAAGCCGCCGGGTACCAGAACGCCGTTCACGTCTCCCAGAATCTCGTCCACATTCTCCGGTGTGACCGTCTCTGAATCCACCCATTTGATATTGACGGTAGTGTGCTGGGGAATGCCGCCGTGCTTTAAGGCTTCCACCACGCTTAAGTAGGCGTCGTGGAGCTGGACATATTTTCCTACAAGGGCAACCGTGACGGAGGTGACAGGAGCCTTCAGATCGGCTACCATCTGCCGCCAGTCGGTCAGATCCGGTTCGGGGCAGTCCAGCTTCAGGCACTTGCAGACCTCCTGGGCCAGGCGCTCCTCCTCCAGGGCCAGAGGAGCTTCATATAAATACTCCACGTCCAGATTCTGCATGACGCGGCTGCTGGGCACATTGCAGAAGAGGGCGATCTTGTCCTTGATCTGCTGGTTCAGCGGATACTCGCTGCGGCATACGATCAGGTCGGGCTGGATGCCGATGCTTAAAAGCTCCTTCACACTGGTCTGTGTGGGCTTGGTCTTTAACTCCTGGCTGGCTGAGATATAGGGAATCAGCGTCACATGAATCAGGATCGTGTTGTCGTGGCCCACCTCATGCTGGAACTGACGGATGCTCTCTAAAAAGGGCTGGCTTTCGATATCGCCCACCGTGCCGCCCACCTCGATAATGGCGATGCGGGTGTCAGGGTCTGTGAAATCCCTGAAAAAGCGGCTCTTGATCTCATTGGTGATATGGGGAATGACCTGCACCGTGCCGCCGCCGTAATCGCCCCGGCGTTCCTTCTGCAGGACGGACCAGTAGATTTTGCCGGTGGTGACGTTGGAGTTCTTGCCCAGGCTTTCGTCGATGAAGCGCTCATAATGCCCCAGATCCAGATCTGTCTCCGCGCCGTCGTCGGTGACGAACACCTCGCCGTGCTGGATGGGGTTCATGGTGCCCGGGTCGATGTTGATATAGGGGTCCAGCTTCTGCATGGTCACCTTATAGCCCCGGGCCTTCAAAAGACGCCCCAGGCTCGCGGCGGTGATGCCCTTGCCCAGGCCCGAGACCACGCCTCCGGTTACAAATACGTATTTCACTGCCATGGTCATTTCCTCCGTAGTCTCTGAAAACAAAACACCTCCTTATCATTCCATAAGGAAAAACGAAAATCTACTGCTTTATTGTTAAAATAATTCACAAATCTTTCATATTTGCCGCCGTTTTTTCATAAATCGAATATTGATTTATGGGGGTTGAACACCTATAATAAGTTTGTTGAAATGGCCTCTGTAAAAAATAACAGCTATGAATTCAGGCTCCGGCGTAATACTATTTATAC
>JAJQCU010000080.1 GCA_021202575.1 Lachnospiraceae bacterium | reverse complement strand
CTATCCTTCTCCGCATACACTGCGCAAACTGACGAAGCTGGGCGCGTTCTATACCGCTCCGTACCGGGTGTATTCACTTCCAACATAAGGCTCTGAGTGGATTATCAAATGTGCCCGCAAAGAGTTTGATCGCCCTCTGTACGTCCTGATGTGGGGGCTTTTGGAGGATCTGGCGCAGGCGCTGCATGACGCGCCGGATATCGCGCCGAAGCTGCGGGTTCATTATATCGGCGGCCCCAATAAAAAATGGGGACCGAACGCGTACGAATATATCCGCCGGAATTTTCCCGATCTGTGGATGATTGAAAATAATTCCTCTTACCGCGGGTGGTTTAACGGCGGAGTGCAGAGCGCGCCGTGGGGGAATGAAGCCTTTATGGAGACCTTCGCCAAAGGGCATGGGGCGTTGGGAAACTTCCTTTATTCCCATCCGGGACATGCGATCAGAATGGGGGATACGCCGACAGTCGCCTGGCTTTTGTATGGATATCCCGCGGTGCCAGAAAACGGCGGCTGGGGCGGGCAGTATGAGCGCGTGGGCGATATCATGCGGGTTACATATCATGGGAATACGTCGCTTAAGGACACGGTGGAGGTCTTTGGAACGCTGGAGCTGATTTTGCGGGGGCCGGAATATGACGGGTGCGGGGATGAGCCGGCCTTTATGCTGGAGACCAAAGGACAGCTCTTCCCGGGCTTTTACTGCGGAAACGGGGAATACCGCATCCGTTTTGTGCCAAAGGAGGTCAGCGAGTGGCAGTATGTACTGCACAGCGATATCAAAGAGTTGAACGGGCAGACCGGAGCCTTTACCTCTGTACCTGAGAATCCTGCAACCCGCACACCACAGTCCGGCAATCTGACGAGCTGGTGGTCTGACCTGCTGGCTCCGGAATTCGCGGACGGTCCGCACAAGGGCGCGAAGACGATTAACTGTTTCAGAAAAGATTTTCTGGAGGATTTCGCGAAGCGGCTGGAGCGCTGCTGTGACACGCATTAAGAGAAAAAAGCAGCAGGGGCAGTCGCTGCCCCTGCGTTTTTCATATAAATATCATGAAATTTTTTTCGTCCTGCAGGAAAATCACCACAGACGCTCAGGAATGTGGTAAAATATTTCAGAAATAACTCACAGGTCAAAAATCAAATCCGGATTCAGCAGGAAGGAGCAGGTTCAATATGGATCAATATGAAAAAGCCCTCGATCTATGGCAAAACCAGGGAATTACCACGGATGCAGAATTGGCGCAGGCCCTGAATGGGCACAGCATTGCGTTTGCGTACAACTCCGGGAAAATTGAAAATGACCAGATCACCTATCACGACACAAGAGAAATCTTTGAGCACGACGGAGTGACCTCCTATACGGGGGATTTAAGAACCCTGTTTGAAATTCGCAACGCCAAAGAAGCCAATGAATTTTTTCTTACATCCTTCAGCGAAAAAAGCCCACTGGACGAAGCCTTTATTAAAGAGCTGCAGCGTCTGCTGACACAAAACACCTACGACACCCGAAGGTACCAGCTGGGGGAACGCCCCGGTGAATATAAGAAGCACGACTACGTGACAGGGAAAGAAGAAGTCGGCGCATTCCCTGAAGATGTTCCCATAGAAATGGCAGAACTGCTGGAAGAATTACAGGGGGCGGCCAATGACAAGGCGCTGACCGCGGCGGCATATTTCCACGCAAAATTTGAGAATATCCATCCCTTCGCGGACGGAAACGGCCGGACAGGCCGACTCGCCATGAATTATTTTCTCGTACTGCACAATCATCCCCCGATTATTATTCACGAGGAGGACAGAAAAGCATATTATGAAGCTCTGGAGGCGTGGGACAGAGAACAGATCCTTGCTCCTCTCTGCCATTTTCTACGGGAGCAAACAGCAAAGACCTGGGAAAAACAGATCACAAGGGCAGAAAAACGCCAGTTGCCAAAATAAAGAACAAAACGGAGCCAATACAGTGAGCGGAAATGTATCTTCGGCTGTCTCCCAGATCTCTTTTGCCTGCGGGGGCAGCTCCGGCAGCCAGGTTCCGGCACCTCCGCCGTCTTACCCATGCCGATCTGCAGAGCATCCTCCCCTATTTCTCATCCACAACCTGAAAAATGTAAAATTTCAGATAATAACTCTCGTCCGCTGCCCAGAGAATCGGATGATCCGGCGCCTGGGTGCGAAATTCAACCTGACGCAGACGCTTGTGTGCGCTTCGCGCCGCCTGGCCGATCACTTTCGTAAAAGACTCATAATCCATGAAATGGGAACAGGAGCAGGTTGCCAGATAACCGCCATTTTTTACAAGCTTCATGCCCCGCAGATTGATTTCCCGATCGCCCTTCGCAGCGGTCTTAACCGAGCTGCGGTATTTTGCGAAAGCGGGCGGGTCGAGAATCACCACATCGTACTGCTCTCCCCTGCGTTCCAGCTCCGGCAGCAGCTCAAACACATCATGACACTCAAACCGCACGGTATCCTCAAGCCCATTCAGGCGGGCATTCTCCTGTGCCTGTGCCACCGCCAGTTCGGACGCGTCCACGCCCAGCACATCCACCGCCCCCGCGATTCCCGCGTTCAGCGCAAACGAGCCTGTATGCGTAAAGCAATCCAGCACCTTCGCGCCCCGGCACAGCTTTTGAATGGCCAGGCGATTGTATTTCTGATCCAGAAAAAATCCGGTCTTCTGTCCATCCCGCACATCTACAATATATTTCACATCGTTCTCTGCAATCGGGACTTTCGTATCGAATTCTGTTCCCAGGAAGCCCTTTGTGCGCTCCATGCCTTCCTTCTCGCGTTCTTTGGCGTCGCTGCGCTCATAGACCCCCCGGATCGCAAGGCCGTCTGCCGCCAGGATTTCCTTTAAAATTGATACTATCTGTTCTTTAAACTGATCGATTCCAAGCGCCAGCGACTGCACCACCAGAACATCCGCGTACTTGTCGATAACCAGACCCGGCAGAAAATCCGCGTCTCCAAATACCAGACGGCAACTGCAATTACTTACGCTCTTTTCATTATTATTATCAGCTCCACAAAGAAGCCCCAACGTCTTTTTCCTGTAATCCCACGCGTTCTGCAGACGCATCCGCAGAAATGCCTCGTCAATCTCCTGCCCGGCATTCCGCGTCATGAGACGAATCCGAATTTTGGAATTCTGGTTGATAAATCCCCGTCCCAGCGGGTATCCATCATAATCATGCACGGTTACAATATCTCCATTATGAAAAGCTCCGGTTATGCTTTCGATTTCATTATCATAGATCCAGAGGCCACCGGATTTGACCGTGCGTCCTTCACCCTTTTTTAAAATAACCAGCGTATGATTGCCCATGCCGTGTTCCCTTCCTTTTTCCATACATAACCACAAATTCAAAATACCCGCTTACCGTCAGCTGTTCAGGCTCCTGCTTTACAAATTCCGGTATGCCAGTCTGCATTCCCCGCCCGACTGCTTCAAAGTATATCTGAAGTCATCCCTTAAAGCAATATGAAACCACTTAAGAATTCGCAAAATTTCACTTTAGAAAAATTTCAATATGCTGCTCATATCCTTTTCATAGAAAAATTGTATCCAAACTCGAAAATTAACTTTTTTCACGGAATATTCCCCTTTTAACTATTGACAGACACCATTTCCTTCTGATAGAACGAGTGTAAAGTTTATGTAAAATTCGTGGAAAGGACTGACAGGTGAATCTGATGGAATATTTCTGGTATATCATTGCGGCTCTGGGCGCGGGAATTGGCACGGGTCTGGCGGGATTGTCCGCAGCGACGGTGATGGTGCCGATTCTGATTGTGCTTTGCCCCTCCTTCGGCGGAGAGTACGGCGCCTATCAGGCAACCGCCATCGCTTTGGCCTCCGACATCCTGGGCTCCGCCGTGACATCCTCCGTTTATGCCAGAAATAAACGGATTGACTTAAAACACGGCTGGGTCATAATGGCCTGCATCATCGCTCTGAGCACCGTCGGCAGCTACGCCGCCTATCTGGTGGGGAATGTGGTGCTGGGCGGATTTACCCTGTTTCTGACCTTCTGCATCGGCATCCGATTCCTGGTCAGACCGGATACCTCAAAATCGGGAGCGGATATTTCCTCTGTGCGTCTGGGATGGAAAGAAATCATCATCTCCCTGTTCTTTGGCCTGACCATCGGTTTCGGCACCGGCTTTGTGGGAACCGGCGGCGGAATGATGATGCTGGTAGTCTTTACCGCTTTTCTGGGCTATGATTTAAAGACCGCCGTGGGAACCAGCACCTTCATTATGACCTTCACCGCCCTGATCGGATTTATCAGCCATGCCCTGATCCACCCCGCCATTGTGGTGGAGCGCTGGAATGTGCTGATTATCTGCATCATCACCGCGACAGCGGCGTCGCTGATCTCCGCTCAGTTCGCCAACCGGGTGAACAGTAAAACCGTAGGCAGAGTCACCGGCGTGATCCTGACATTCCTCGGCGCCGCCATGATCTATCTCAACTATTTCCGCGGCACGCAGCCCCCGCCACTGGCGCAGGAGCTTCTGCACACCCTGGCAGTGCTGCTGATTTTTCTGGTTGTCGCCGTCTGCGCCGCCCTGCTTGGTTTTCAATTCCTGCATATCGGCGGAGAGGCCCGCCGCAAGGTACTGCATACCATCGCCTTTCTCATCATCCTGGTCATGCTTCTGGCCTCCACACATTGGTATATCCCGGCGCTTTTGTCTGTTCTTTTTGTGGTGATTGTGTATCCCATCCTTCGAATCTGTGAAAAGAAAGATTTTTACGCCGGCTTATTTCAGGAGCGCACTGCCGGCGAAGTGAGAAACAGCCTGATCCTGCTGTTTGGCACAGCCGCTGTTCTGATTACCCTGTTCTGGGGGATTCTGGATTCGG
>JAJQCU010000248.1:2352-4892 GCA_021202575.1 Lachnospiraceae bacterium | reverse complement strand
TTTTTCCGGGTGTAAAATTAACTTAGTTTAGCGCATTTCCAGACCATACCTTTCCGCTATCGACCGCTTCTGCTCACACAGGAAGGCGCTCTCACGAAACAGCATAATCCAACGCGTCCGATGATATGATCGCGCTGTTTCGCGACAGTCCCTGAGCGGTCGTATATTATGCCCTTCACCGGCAGCCGTCACCCGGAATTGTCATCATCTCATGACAGTTCCCAAACATCTCGTCAACAGTAAAGAAAGCAGGAACATCAGATGGACAGCTTTACGCAAAATGACAACTACTATCAGGAAAAAGAGCATTTATGCATCGAAAATGACACCATCAGCCGCGGCCTCTATCATGAGCTGGACGTCAAGGCCGGACTTCGCGACTTAAACGGCAAGGGCGTCCTGGCCGGACTGACCAACATTTCTCAAATTAAGGCCTTCGCCAATATTGACGGAGTAAAAACCCCGTGCGACGGGGAGCTGCGCTACCGGGGATATGACGTCAAGGATCTGATCCGCGGCAGCGCAAATCAGAAATTCGCCTACGAAGAAACCGCCTATCTGCTGATCTTCGGACAGCTTCCGACGCAGGCCGAGCTGGAGCAATTCTGCCAGAATCTGGGTGAAAAGAGAACCATACCCTCCAATTTTACCCGGGACGTGATCATGAAAGCGCCCAGCCACGATATCATGAATTCCATGACACGTAGCGTGCTGACGCTGGCCTCCTACGATGACAACGCCTCCGATTTAAGCATCAGCAATGTGCTGCGCCAGTGCGTCCAGCTGGTCAGTATTTTCCCCATGCTGGCGGTTTACGGTTATCACGCCTACAATCATTATGAAAATGATGAAAGTATGTATATCCACCGTCCGGACGCCGGTTTATCTACCGCGGAGAATTTTCTGCGATTGCTCCGGCCGGATATGAATTACACCCCGCTGGAGGCCAGGGTTCTGGATGTGGCGCTCTTACTTCACGCGGAACACGGCGGCGGCAATAACTCCTCCTTCACTACCCGCGTGGTCACCTCCTCCGGCTCGGACACCTATTCCGCCATCGCGGCGGCTCTCTGCTCCTTAAAAGGCCCCCGCCACGGCGGCGCCAACCTGATGGTTATGCAGATGATAGACGACATTAAAGCTCACGTGAGGGACTATGAGGACGAGGAGGAAATCTACGCCTATCTGGCCAAAATTCTGGCCGGGGAGGCTTTCGACCACAAGGGCCTGATTTACGGCATGGGGCACGCGGTGTACTCCCTGTCCGACCCAAGGGAAGTGATTTTTAAAGGTTTCGTGGAGAGTCTGGCCGCCGAGAAAGGCATGGAAAAGGAGATGACCCTTTACAATAATATTGAAAAGACCGCTCCCAGGCTGATCGCCGAGAAACGCAAAATCTACAAGGGCGTCAGTCCCAATGTGGACTTTTACAGCGGCTTCGTATATCAGATGCTGGGCATTCCGAAGGAGCTTTACACTCCCTTATTCGCGGTGGCCAGAATCGCCGGCTGGAGCGCCCACCGGATCGAGGAGCTGGTCAGCGCCAACAAGATCATCCGCCCGGCCTACCAGAGCCTGGTGGTGGAGAAGCCCTATATTGACATGGATAAGAGAGAGGATATAAGCAAATGAATATTCAGATAAAAGAAATTGCAACCCCAAATACCGCTGATTCATCTGTAAACTCATCGAGTAACGACTCCGTTCAGAGAGCAACAGAGCCAGAACACTTTGATACGGTTCCGGAGACAGCAAAGCCGGAACACTTTGAGCCGATTCCGGGAACAGCGGAGCCGGAGCATTTCAACGCCGTCCCGGAAACCAGCAGGCCTCAAACCCCGCTGGAATCCGCCGCCCCCACCGCGGAATCCTTTTTCCTGAACAGCTTTAACGTGGACAGGCTGTTTCGCGGGATTGAACGCAGCGATTATATTTTCCTGTACTACATACAGATGTGCATAGAAGCACACCCGCAGCAGGAGAAGGTTTATCTGGCGGAGCTGGCTGAGGCCATGAACCTGGATATCTCAGAAATTTCCAAGGCCACGGAGCGTCTGCAGGACAAGGGCTACGTGATCTGGAAAACAGATGCCTCGCTGGGGAAAACCTATGTGGTGTTCTCCACCAAGGCTGTGGAATTGATGGCCGATGAGAAAAGGCGGATCATCAAATGCTATGAAGCGGTGGTGCAGGAAATCGGCATGGGCGAGCTGGCGGGAGTCGTCACGACCCTGAAAAAAATCCGCGACATCATCAATCAGACGAACTCGGAGATGGAATGATTTTTTCAGCAAAAGATGGTTAATTCAAGAAGCCAGCAGCACAAAGAACTCCGGTGTCTTCAAAATCCGCCGGAGTCTTTTATTGAGAAAATTATATTGGAAAGTGCGTTTACCTCTTCTTTTTCGCCTCCCCTTCCAGGAAAATCATTTTATTCACAAAGAAGAAAATAATCATGGAAACACCGCCGTTTAAAACCGTAGTCCCGATGTTGTAAATGTAATCCGGCACGAACAGCCCGGTCACAGCCACCCAGATGC
>JAJQCU010000248.1:0-2342 GCA_021202575.1 Lachnospiraceae bacterium | reverse complement strand
TCACAATGCAAGTGATGGCGATAAAGGCCGCCAGGTAACCGGCGATCTGCATCTTCAAATTACCCTTGCCACGGAAAACAAAATTGCGCTGGATGGGGAAATTAATGCACTCCCCGATCGCCATGGCAGCTATGTACGCGCAGAAATAAGCAAAGCCGCCGTGAGCCTGGTCGTAGCCCAGAATATTCCACGCAAAGGTTTCCCCGAACAGGGTCATCTCAATGCCCGGCCAGCCAAAGGCACGATCCCCCAGAAAGACAAAGGCCGCCGGCAGGAACTGAAGCAAAATATATTTCAACACGGTGATCAGGTTGCTGACGATAACGAACAAGCCGCCCTCTCTGATCCATTTCGCAGCCAAGGGATATTTGACAGCGAAGCCGCCCCATATTCTGTTAAATGCGGTAATCATTCGTCCGCCTCCTTTCCTGATCTCTCGGATCCCTTTTCCAGGCTTTGAGGCTATCCTTTTGCAGTGAGCTTCTTCGCTTTTTCTGTTCCCTTTCCGGAATGACCCGCCGCCCCCTGCGCCTGTTTCAAGAGGGTATTCGCCAGCGCCTTGCCGGCAATCCGGTTATGGATCAGCGCCGCGAGCGCCTGAAGCAGACCGATGATCCAGAAGCCTCTCGTCTCCATGACCAGGCCGTCCACCACGGCCATATCTATCATGTCCACATATTTCGCGATCCCGCGCAGCGGAATATTGTAAATAAATTCCACATTCAGATCCGGCATTCCCATTTCAATACTCTTTTTTTCCATCGAAGAAAGCACACCGCACACAAGCCATCCAAGCGGTGCCCTGCCGTGCTTTAAGTCTCGAATCGCGCTGTTTCGATGCATGCCTTTCGGCGGTTTCGGGATGGAGTATCCCAGCAGGGTCTCAAAGTCCCGGTCACTGACAGTCTGCACCTTCCCCGTCCGGTAACAGGCCGGAAGCATGACACTCGCGTAAGGATTCGGCGCGCCGCTTCCCTTTACCTCGACCCCAGTCCTCAGCTTCCGCTCAGCGGCGGACGCGGCAACCGTGATCACATAAGTGCCGCCCTCGACTTCCCATTTCCCGGTCTTTACATTGAAATACCGAAATGCCTTGTCGTCCAGCGGAATGCTCACCCGTCTGCTCTCCCCGGGCTGTAAAGACACTTTGGCAAAGCCCTTCAGCTCCTTTACCGGGCGGAAGATCTCAGAATCCGGTTTGGAAATGTAAAGCTGCGCAATCTCGCTGCCCGCACGGCTGCCTGTGTTGGTCAGCGTGAAGGTAACAGCCATGCCTGCCGGACTCATTACGTCCTTCTTTCCATCCGGATTTTCCTGATCTGTTGATCTGCTGCCGCCACAGGCTTCTGACGCATTCGTCATATCGTCTGCGTTTATTGTGCTGCTTTGCTTTTCTGTAGCAGATGTTCCTCTCTTTTCTATTTTAATATCTGAGTACGCGAATGTCGTATAGCTCAGTCCGTATCCGAACGGGAACCGCACCGCCACACCCGCCGTATCATAATAGCGATAGCCCACATACAGGCTCTCTTTGTAGCAGGAGTTCCCGTCCTGCGCCGGATAGTCCTGATGACCCGGCACATCCTCATAGGCCATAGGCAGCGTTTCCGCAAGCTTTCCGCAGGGATTCACCTTTCCGGTGATCGCCTCCGCCATCGCCGCCGTGCCTGCTTCTCCGCCCAGATATCCGTGCAGAAGCGCTTTCGCGTCGCCAAGCCACGGCATCTCCACCGGACTTCCCGCGCTTAAGATGACCACCACATTCGGGTTGACCTCCGCCACCGCCTTCAGCGCCCGAATCTGATTTTCATGTATCCGCATATGATCGCGGTCCCGGCCCTCGGACTCGGAGACCTCATCCAGTCCCATGTAAAAGAGCACGACGCCAGCCTTTTGTGCCGCAGCCACAGCCTCCTGTAAAAGCGCCGCGTCGTCGGCTCCGTTTCGCAGGAAAGCTTTGCTTTTCGCTGTTATCTGAAGGCCCTTCCGTTTCAGCGCCGCAAAAGTGTCCTCCACCGTTCTGGCGTTGACCACGGAGCTGCCGGCGCCCTGGAAACGGGGCTTTTGCGCGAAGTCGCCCAGAACAGCGACCTGTGTGCCCTTTGCCAGCGGAAGCAGATTGTCGTCATTTTTTAAAAGTACAATGGATTCCGCGGCCACCTTCCGCGCGATGGCGTGATGCGCGGCGTACATATTCGCCGAACCGCTCTCCCACAATTTCGATGCCGACTCTGATTTTTCATAAGTACTGAAAATCAGCCCCAGCAGCTCGTCCACCCGCTCATCAATCTGCTCTTCGGTGATTTTCCCGTCCTTCACACCCTTTAAAAGCTCTCTGGCGC
>JAJQCU010000310.1 GCA_021202575.1 Lachnospiraceae bacterium | reverse complement strand
TCATGCGGCCGTATTTGGCTTGTACAACAACGGGAAAGATGTTACAATCCTTTTTATAACGTTCAGAAAACGGACCATGGGCGGCGGCTCTGTTAGGGAGGTATACGGATGGATAATTTTATAGACAGACTGGCGCAGCGCCTGGTTTCCCAGGAGAGCATGCAGGCGAATTTGGACGCGGACGCCATGGAGGCGGAAGCGATGAAGGAACAGGCAGCCATGCTGAAGGAGCAGGGGCAGGCCCTGAAAGAGCAAAACGAGGCTCTGCGTAAACAGAGTGAAGCCATGCGTGAACAAAGCGAGTCCATGCGTGAACAGAGCGAGTCTATGCGCGGGCAGAGCGAGGCTCTCAGAGAGCAGATGGAGACGCTGGCAAAGCAGCTCGGCGAATATCAGGAGATCAGCAAGACCATGCGCCATATTCAGCTGAAGAATGTGGAGCTGGGAGAAAAGGTCAATCAGCTCTGTGATTTTTCCCTGCAAAAGCTGGAGGAGGCGGAAGCTGCGGCCTCTCAGGAGGAAGAGCAGGAATCGGAGGACGTGGCGCTTCAGGAGCTGATGCATACATATCAGGATCAGATGGAGAATCATGTACACCGGGAGAACGTGAAGGTATACAAGAATGTCCAGGCCGTGGTGGAGGAGCAGACCTCCAAGGTTTTAGAGGAGACAGTGAAGCGGCTGAAAAGCCAGACACAGGAGCTGCAGGCCTCGGTGGCGCAGCTCCAGCTTGAGAACAAAAAATCGCACCGGGTTAACACAATATTAATCGGCATTACTCTGGCGCTGTCTTTAATCGGTGTGGTTTTTCAGATTCTGGAGCAGTTTGGCGTGATCGATTATCTGACCGGAATGGCGGGAATGTAGAGCGGCTTTTCTGGCGGATAAACCGAAAGAGTTTTGGCGGATAAATTGAAAGAGGCAGACCGGAAACGGCATAAGATCGTTTCCTGTTCGTTCTGATGAAGGAAAGAAGGGAAATTTATGGCTAAACAGATCTGGAAGCCGGGCAATATGCTCTATCCCCTCCCGGTGGTCATGGTCAGCACGGCGGACCGGGCGGGCAATCACAATATTATTACCATAGCGTGGACTGGCACCATCTGCTCTGATCCTCCCATGGTGTCCATCTCCGTGCGGCCGGAGCGTTACTCCTACCCGATGATTGAGGAGACCGGAGAATTTGTGATCAATCTTGCCACGGAGGAGCTGGTGTGGGCCTTGGACTACTGCGGAGTAAAGAGCGGCAGGGAGATTGACAAATTTAAAGAGTGCGGACTGACCGCGGTGCCGGCAAAGCAGGTGGGCGCGCCGCTGATCGGGGAAAGCCCGGTCAATATGGAATGCGTGGTGACGGAAAAGAAAGCGCTGGGAACCCATACCATGTTCCTGGCCCGTGTGGCGGTGGTGCACGCGGATGACCGTTATCTGGATGAGAAAGGCAGATTTTGCCTGGAAAAGGCCAATCCCATTGTCTATTCCCATGGACAGTATCTGGCCACAGGCAGACCCTTAGGAACCTTTGGATACAGCGTAAGAAAAAATGGCAGGAAATCATAAGACAAAAAAAGCGGGAAAAACATCATCATTATCATTCGGATACCTGTGCGGGCTGTGGGTATTCTTTATCAGCATGTTTTTTGGACCCAGCCTGGAGCTCAGCGACTGGGGAGAAATCAATTCCTACAAGGTTTACGTGAACGATATTTACGTGGGGGTGGCGGAGGATGAACAGACGGCCAACCACTGCTTTCAGACGGCCAAGGAGTCGCTGACCTCTCAGCCGGCCGAGATTACCTTTATCTCCGCGGAGCTTACCGTGGAGGGACAGCACATGATCGCCGGGGCCATGACGGACGAGGAGAAAATGACGGCCAGCATGGAGACCATTCTGTCCGACTGCGTGGTGGAGACCCTGGAGCGCGCCTATATGCTGAAAATTAACAGCTACATGGCGGCCTTGTCCAGCGTATCAGAGGTGCAGGAGGTGCTCCAGGCGGTTGTGGACACCTATAATCTGGGCGGCGATTTTGAGGTCAGCATTCAGTTTGACGACGGCCGCGCCTTTGCGGTGCTGACCGCTGTGATTGAAATGGGAGATGAGGAAGAGAGCGGCAGCGTGGACAGGAATCTGGCAGGCTACACTGTGCTGGAGGACGAGCTGTTCGATGAGGAGACCTACGCGGAAGAGTTGGGCATGGACGATTATGACTTGGGCGCTCTTGAGATGTACTTTGTGGATCGGATCGAGATCGCGGAGTGCTACCTTGACCCGGAGAATATCAGTACCGCTGAGGAGGTGCTGGCCGATCTTTTAAATGAGGATCTGGAAAATGAGATTTACACAGTGCAGAGCGGCGATACCCTGGGGCAGATTGCCCTGACAACCGGCGTACCCATGGAGGATCTGATCGAGTTGAACGACGCGCTGGAGAGTGAGAGCACCATCATCCGTGTGGATCAGGAGCTGATTATCACCGTGCCCACCTCTACCCTGACGGTGGCCTATGTTGCCACGGAGTTTCGTGCGGAGGAGTATGACGCGGACACGATCTATATTGACAATGACGACTGGTATACGACAGAAAGCGAGACCTTGCAGAATCCATCCACGGGCTACAGGGAAATTGTGGCCAACGTGACTTATTTAAACGGTGAGGAGGAGGATAAGGACGTATTGGTGGAAGATGTGCTGATGGAGGCAGTCCCCAAGATTGTCGAGCGTGGCACGCAGATTCCGCCTACTTATATTAAGCCGGTTTACGGCGGCACGCTGTCTTCGGGCTTTGGCTCACGCTGGGGCACGACTCACAAGGGCGTGGACTGGGCTGTCCCGGTGGGAACTACGGTGTATGCCTCCTCCGGCGGCACGGTCACAAGGGCCGGATGGAGCAGCAGCTATGGCTATTGTATTTATATCCAGCATCCGGACGGCAAGGAGACCAGATATGCCCACTTAAGCAAGATTCTGGTGTCTGTGGGCGATACGGTGGCGCAGGGGCAGAGCATTGCCTTAAGCGGCAATACTGGCAACAGCACAGGACCTCATCTGCACTTTGAGATCCGGGTGAACGGAGTGGCGGTGAATCCGTTATTGTATGTATCATCCTGAGCCGCTATTCGTAGCCGCTTCCTCGCACATGCGCAATCTCGCCCGCTTTGCGTGCTTTCCCGCCCCTTACGGGGCTAAGATTGCTTATGTGTGAGGAAGTGACTGATTCTCAGTCAACTTGAGAGATATAATCAGCCTCTTACAAGCAAACTACGCTTGACGAGTCTGTTTATATCTCTCAAGCCGGCTGCGAATAGTAACATTGTTTTCGTTTACATTTTCAGGAAAATAGTGTAAAATAGAGTATACGTGATTGAAATGGAGATAGGAGTATCATATGGACCAATACGCGATTTGGGGCGGCAACCCGCTGGTAGGTGAGGTCGAGATCGGCGGCGCCAAGAACGCGGCTCTGCCAATTCTGGCCGCAGCCCTTATGACAGATGATACCGTTATTATTGATAATCTGCCGGATATCAGGGATATTAATGTCCTGCTGGATGCCATGAAGAATATCGGCGTTGTGGTGGAACGCCAGGGCAGACATCAGGTAAAGATAAATGCGTCGCAGATTTTTACCACTGCGATTGAAGGGAACGGAATTCGTAAAATGCGCGCCTCCTATTATTTTCTGGGAGCGCTGCTTGGCAAGTATAAGTCCGCCAGTGTGAGCCTTCCCGGAGGCTGTGAGATCGGCACCCGCGCCATCGATCAGCATATCAAGGGCTTTAAGGCTCTGGGGGCCAAGGTTAGGCTGGAGCATGGGATTATCATCACGGAGGCGATTGACCTGACGAGCGCCCATATCTTTCTGGATGTGGTGAGCGTGGGGGCAACGATCAACCTGATGCTGGCGGCGGTTCTGGCGGAGGGTCAGACCGTGATTGAGAACGTGGCGAAGGAACCCCATGTGGTGGATGTGGCTAATTTCCTGAACAGCATGGGGGCCAATATCAAGGGCGCCGGGACGGATGTGATCCGGATCCGGGGCGTCAAGAGCCTGCACGGTTCAGAGTATACCGTGATTCCCGACCAGATTGAGGCGGGTACCTTCATGATGGCGGCGGCCATCACCAAGGGAGATGTGACAGTCAAGAATATTATCCCCAAGCATCTGGAGTGCATCAGCGCCAAGCTGAAGGAAATCGGCTGCGAGGTGCAGGAATCCGACGACGCGGTCAGAGTATTCTGCTCCAAGCGCCTGAGAGGGACTCAGGTCAAGACCATGCCCTATCCGGGATTTCCCACAGATATGCAGCCCCAGATTTCCGTGACGCTGGGATTGTCGGCGGGGGCGACCAGCATTGTGCGGGAGAGCATATTTGAAAGCCGTTTCCGCTATCTGGAGGAGCTGACCAAGATGGGAGCGAATGTGACCATTGAGGGTAATGTGGCGATCATTGAGGGCGTGGAGAAATATGACGGCGCGTCCATCAGCGCTACAGATTTAAGGGCCGGCGCGGCTCTGGTACTGGCGGCTCTGGCGGCGGAGGGCTTTTCCACGGTGGACCATATCCACTACATTGAAAGGGGATATGAGGATTTCCCGGAGAAGCTGATGAGCCTGGGTGGGCATATTAAGAGAGTGACAACCGCCGAGGAATTGAAGAAGGCGAGACTGAAGGTAGTATAAGGCAGACATACCTGACGGTGAACACAGTAGAAGAGTGAGACAGCTGTTCCTTTTGGGGGCGGCTGTTTTTGCATTGAACACTTATCAAATATCAGGGAGGGCCCCCATGGCATTCGCACATCTGCATGTCCACACGGAGTATAGTCTGCTGGACGGCTCCAACAAAATCAAAGAATATGTGAAGCGGGTCAGAGAGCTTGGCATGGACAGCGCCGCGAGTACGGATCCCGGCGTCATGTAT
>JAJQCU010000406.1 GCA_021202575.1 Lachnospiraceae bacterium | reverse complement strand
CCATGTAAGAGGTCTCGCTTCCGCCAAGGCTGTAAATCACCCGCTTTACCGTATCCTTCAGGAAATCACTGTCCGCGCCCTGGGGAGACATGCTGCCCACCTCCTCATTGTCAAAAACGGCGCACAGGCTGACATAATCCCGGGGCTCACTCTCAATGATTGCCTTCAGGCTGGCAAAGGCGCACTCCTGATCGTCCAGTCTGGGGGAAAGAATCAGATCATCATCCACTCCGGCCAACGTCCCCGGCTGCCGGGTGTACAGATTCAGGTCATAGCCCAGAATCCGGGACTTTTCTGTCCCCGTCTCCTGCTCCAGCAGTTTCCCGAACGCCTCTCCATCCGCTGTGGTGGAAAGAAGGGGGCATAAATCCTTCTGCACGCTGAATTTCACACCGTTATTGGCTTCCTTATTCATATGTATCGCCAGAGAAGGGATGACCAGCAGATCGCGGTCAAAATTCACCAGCTTCTTTGTGATCGCTCCATTCTCCTCCAGATACACCTTCCCCGCCACAGACAGGGGCCGGTCAAACCAAGTGGACAAAATCATGCCGCCATAGCGCTCTACATTCAGCTTTGTATACAGGTTCCCCAGAGTCATTTCCGGACTAGCCTTGATTTTAAAAGCAGGAGAATCGCTGTGACTGGCCGCCAGATGAAAGCCCTTCCAGGGCTCTTCGGGGATACGGAAGGCGATAATGGCCGAGCCCTGCCTGGTCACGTAATAGCTCTTTCCTCTCTGAAGCTCCCAGCTCTTTTTTTCACTGATTCTCTCAAAACCCGCCTCCTCCAGCATTTTCTTCGCCTGATCCACCACATGGTAGGGGCTGGGCGCGTGGTCAATAAAATATAACAGTTCCTTCACGATACTGTTCTGTTCCTTCATTTTTCATTTCCTTTCACTGTTTTTCTCCGTAAGGGACTGTCACGCCCGTTTCGCTGCTTTCCCATCTCTTACGAAAATATGCCGGAGGCGGATTTCTCCTCTCCTCCGGCGAAATTACCTTATACTACCTTTCGCACCTCCAGAACGCGGCACTGTAGGGCGGCAGATGGCTGCCTCCGCCAAAATCGTGGGACTCTCCGGTAATCAGATCCTGAGCCATACCACAGCCGGCGTCAAAATGGGCCACGTACTCCTCCCCGTCCGCGTTGATGGCCACCAGCACCCTCTCGCTGTCGCATTTTCTCTCAAAAATACACTGCTTATTGGTCAGCAGCACCGAGCGGAAGGAACCGTGGTTGAGCGCCCTGGAAGCTTTCTTTGCCGCGGAAAGCTTACTGATCCATTCCGGCAGATCATTCCACTGAGGCTTATCAAAAGCCGGCCGCAGCGCCGGGTCGCCCTCGCTCTTATCGGCCTTCGCGCCCCACTCGCTGCCGTAGTACAGACAGGGAATGCCGGGCATGCCAAAGAGCAGCGCGTAAATTAAGGGCAGATGCCTTTCATTCTGCAATATGCTGGCGATTCTGGACACATCATGGTTGTCCACAAAGGAAAGCAGGTGCTTTCCGGTATAGAGGCACCACGGCTCTGAACCAAACTGCCGGTTCAGGGAATGGATGATCTCAAACATATTCATGCTGTTAAAGCTGGAATACAGCCCTTTGTAGCACTCGTAGTTGGTGACGGAATGCAGCATATCCTGGTTCATAATGCGGTTGTAATCCCCGTGGAGCACCTCCCCCACCAGGAAAAAATCCTGCTTTACGTAATTACAGTGAGCCCGCAGTCTTTTCAGAAAATCCAGATCCAGGCTGTAGGCCACGTCCAGGCGCAGCCCGTCGATGTCCCAGGCCTCCACCCAGAAGCTGACGCAGTCCAGCAGATAATCCACCACCTGAGGATTGCGCAGATTTAATTTCACCAGATCATAGCAGCCCTCCCAGCCCTCCTACCAGAGACCGTCATTGTAATTGGAATTGACCCCGAAATCAATGCTGTAAAACCAGTCCCTGTAGGGGGAATTTTCCCGGTTTTGCAGCACGTCCTGAAAGGCCCAGAAGCCCCGGCCCACATGGTTAAAGACGCCGTCCAACACCACCCGGATGCCGTGGAAATGCAGCTCGTTCACTACTTTTCTGAAGTCCGCTTCATCCCCCAGACGGGTATCAATTTTCCGATAATCCCTGGTGTCATAGCCGTGCGTATCGGATTCAAACAGCGGTGAAAAATAAACCGCGTCCACGCCCAGCTTCTCCAGATGGGGAATCCAGTCGATCACCTTTAAAATTCTGTGCTCCTGCACGCCGTCATTGGCAAAGGGCGCGCCGCAAAAGCCCATGGGATAAATCTGATAAAAAACACTTTCTTTTGCCCACATAAAAAGTCCCTCCGTGTTTATAATACCTTTTCCATGCCCACCTTGTAAGGCACAAGCCCACATTTCTCATAAAATTTCATGGCGCCGGGATTGCAGCTCCATACATTCAGCGTCACATTGTAGCAGCCGATTTTCCTGGCATAATCCAGCACATACTCATACAGGGTTTCCCCGATGTGCTGACCCCTGACCTCCTCATCCACGCACAGGTCGTCGATATAGAGTGTTTTCATATCGGGATGGGTGTTGTCTCCTATGTACTCCTCCAGGATACAGAAAGCGTAGCCTGAAACCTGATTCTTCTCATCCACCGCCGCGAAAACCGGGCGCTTTTCCTCCTTCAGAAGCTCCTCAAGCTCCCGGTCTGTATACTTTTTGACGTCCGGCTTAAATAAATCCGGCCTGCCGTTGTGATGTACCATCAGCACCTGATACAGCAGCCTGTTCAGGCCGGGGATGTCCTCGGCCGTGGCTCTTCTTATGTTCATCTGTTTTCTCCCTCCGTTTCTTATGACAGCCGCAAAGCCATAAGCACCCGCCCCCGGGTTCCCGATAAGGACAGCATCCGCTCCACAGCCTTTTGCTTTCGTGATATTTTTTACTGCCCGCTCATCTTCCTACAGATACTCCCGCAGCCCTTTCTCCAGCTTCTCCTCCGCTTCAATGATATCCCCGGTCAGCTTTTTTACCTCCTGGGTGGCCGCCGGATACTGATGAAGGTAGCGGTACAGCGACTTGATGCCCATGTGGCAACCGTCCGTCACCATCTCAGCGGCAACCCGGTCGCAGTTTTTGTCATCCATCTTCATCATCGTCTTCGCCCGGGCCATCAGCTTCGCCATGGCCGCAGGCTCCTTGCCATTATCCCGGTAACGCTCCAAAAGCCTGTGGGTATCGTCCCCCAGCCTGGAATGGGTGTCCTTGCTCTGCTCCAGCAGATTTTTCAGGCTCTGGTCCTTCACTCTGTCCATCACATCATCCAGTGAGGAAATTCCCATCTTCACCCCGGCGTTGCACTCCCGTAAGAGCTTGATTGTATCGTCATTCATGTTATGCGCCTCCCCGCGTATTTGTATGATACGTCATCTGTATCACTACCATTGTCTGCAAGGAGGAAAAAATTATACATTCAGCCGTCGGACTGCAGTGAGACTTTCAGAAGCCGCAATTTGCGTATCAGCCAACACAAGATAGGCATATTATTTTCCCGCTGCCCCTCACTGGCCGCTCATCTTCACTAATTTCGCGGCCTGGTCCGCGGCGATGCAGGCGTCCAGAATCTCATCGATATCGCCGTTCATCACCTTGTCCAGCTTATACAGCGTCAGGCCGATACGGTGGTCAGTGACCCGGCCCTGTGGAAAATTGTAAGTGCGGATCTTCTCGGAACGGTCGCCGGTGCCGATCTGGCTGCGGCGAAGCTCCGCCTCCGCGTCGTGCTGCTTTTGCTGTTCCATATCGTAGAGCTTGGATTTCAACAGGGCGAAGGCCTTGGCCTTATTCTGCAGCTGGCTCTTCTCTGTCTGGGAATAAACCACAATTCCCGTGGGATAATGGGTCAGGCGCACCGCGGAATCCGTGGTATTGACGCACTGGCCGCCGTTGCCGGAGGCACGCATCACATCAATGCGGATATCCTTCTCATCAATCACAATGTCAATATCCTCGTCCGCCTCCGGCATCACCGCCACCGTGGCCGTGGAGGTGTGAATCCGTCCGCCGGACTCGGTCTCCGGCACCCTCTGTACCCGATGGACGCCGGACTCATATTTTAACCGGGAATAAGCTCCTTTTCCGGAAATCTGGAAATTGACCTCCTTCATGCCGCCGATTCCGCTCTCGTCGGCGTACTGGGTCTCCACCTTCCAGCCCCTGCTGAGGGCATATTTTACATATAAACGATAGAGCTCCGCCGCAAAGAGCGCCGCCTCGTCTCCTCCGGCCCCGCCGCGGATTTCCATGATCACGTTTTTATCGTCATTGGGGTCCTTTGGCAAAAGCAAAAGCTTCAGCTTCTGCTCTGACTCCTCCGCCTCTTTCCTGCTGTCGGCGAGGGTCTCCTTCAAAAGCCCCCGCATCTCCTCATCGGTCTCCTCCTCCAGCATGGCAAGAGAATCCTCAATGTCCTGCTTCGCTTTTTTGTAGCCCTTATAGGTCTCCACCACAGGCGTCAGATCGCTCTGCTCCTTCATCAGCTTCCGGAACCGCTCCTGATCGGCTGTGACTGTGGGCTCATTTAATTCATTTAAAATTTCCTCAAAACGATTCAGCAAATCGTCCAGCCTGTCAAACATCTCTCTTCCTCCATCTCCCCGGCATGATCCGGGCAGATCACTCTTTTCCAGTCTTCCCGGCACATCCAGTCAGACGCCATTCTTCCGCTTTCCCGATACAGTCCGGGCAGATCGCTCTTTCCCAGTCTTGCCGGTACAATCCGGTCAGGTGCCATTCTTTTTCCATCTCCCCGATACAGCCCGGTCAAGTCCTGCCAGATCCTGCTTCACACAGACATCCTCAAAGCCCGCGGCTTTCATCAGATCGCTGACCGCCGCTCCCTGGTCATAACCGATCTCCAGAAAAATAAAGCCGCCCTCCTTTAAATGTTC
>JAJQCU010000067.1:3197-4936 GCA_021202575.1 Lachnospiraceae bacterium | reverse complement strand
GTGATATAAATCCTGCGGTTCATGCGGTCAAAAAGCCGTACCCCGTAATAGGTTGCCCGCTCCCGGATGGCATTGCTGACAGCGGGCTGGGCCATATTCAGCTTTTCAGCGGCCTTTGTGATGCTCCCCGCCCGGCAGACCTCGGAAAAGATGTTCAGATGCTTCAGCGTCATATTTTTTTTGCCCCGATTCATAATAAAATCATTATGTATTTTATATTAACATAATAATTTAATTATGTAAATAAGGGGCGTATACTAAAAATGTATGTGCTGTGGGGAGGTATCCGCTCTAGGAAGAACGCATACGCACTGACAGAGGTTACGGGAGCATGGTTATGATTTCCTGTGCAGAGCGATACCGGTGAAGACAGATAAATGATTAGGGTGTCAAAATTGGTTCACGGATTGCTCCGCGCTTCGGTCTTCGCTTCGCTACGGTCCGCGCTGATCAGATGTCCCCCCGGACATCTAGCGCCTCCCACAATCCTACAGGAAATTCGTTTGAGTTACAGCAGAGAAAGGCGGTTTTATGACCTACATCATCTTCTTTATTGTATGTTTCGGCGCGTCCATCGTAGGCGCCATCTGCGGCATCGGCGGCGGCGTCATCATCAAGCCGGTGCTGGACTCCTTTGGAATCCTGAGCGTCACGGCGATCAGCTTTCTGTCCGGCTGCACGGTGCTGTCCATGACCACCTATTCTGTAATCAGAAACAGGCTGGACAGAGGCGGCAAAGCTTCCGGGGCGGGGGACCGCACGAGGCTGCCCCTGGCGCTGGGCGCGGCGGCGGGAGGCCTGATCGGCAAGGAGATATTCTCCTATGTGAAATCCTTAAGCGAGGACCCGGACCGGGTGGGAGCGGTGCAGGCGGCCTGTCTGCTGGTAGTCACCGTCGGAACATTGATTTACACCATTTACAAAGCCAGAATCAGAACGCACCAGGTGGAAAATACGGCAGTCAGTGTGCTGATCGGCCTGTTTCTGGGGATGATATCCTCTTTCCTTGGCATTGGGGGAGGTCCCATCAATCTGGTGGTGCTGTTCTATTTCTTTTCCATCACCACCAAACAGGCGGCGGAGGTTTCCCTTTACATTATTTTCTTTTCCCAGGCGGCCAGCCTGATTTCCACTATCGTGACAGGCTCTGTGCCTTCTGTGGAGATCAGCCTTTTGCTTTTGATGGTGGCGGGGGGAATTCTGGGCGGCGTCTGTGGCCGTCATATCAATAAAAGGATTGATGAAAAGACGGTAGATAAGCTTTTCATCGGATTGATGGTTGCGATGATTCTCATAAACATTTATAATATATGGAAGTATATGTAATGACAAAAGACCAGAGGTCATAAATCGGATGTTTATATCAGGTATGCCCTTTGGGTGTGCGACGCGAAGATAGTCCTTCAGGGCATTCGCATTTATGACATTGGGAACCGAATAATATGATAAGGAAATAAGACTATGCCGGCCATCAGTGTGTTAATGAAGCCCGCCTCCGGGCTCTGCAATATGAAGTGTGACTACTGCTTTTACTGCGATGAGGCAGCCAAAAGAGAGCGGGAATCCTATGGGCTGATGTCAGAGGAAACCTTAAAGAATGTGATCAGAAGGACCATGCTGCGGGCGGAGGGCGCGGTTACCTACGCCTTTCAGGGCGGGGAGCCCACGCTGCGGGGCCTTTCTTTTTTTGAAAAGGCGGTGGATTACCAGAGGCAGTACAATAAAACGGGGGTGCGGGT
>JAJQCU010000067.1:0-3172 GCA_021202575.1 Lachnospiraceae bacterium | reverse complement strand
GAATCAATGAGGACTGGTGCCGCTTCCTTTCGGAAAATCATTTCCTGGTGGGGGTGTCCGTAGACGGCATAAAAGAAACCCATGATAAGTACCGCCATGGAAAGGACGGCAGCCCTACCTTTGACAGGATTCTTCGCGCCACGGAATTATTTGACCGTTACGGGGTGGAGTACAATATCCTGACGGTGGTGAATCAGAAGGTGGCGGCGCACAGTCCTGAGGTTTACGCTTTTTACAGGCAAAGAGGCTGGCACTATCAGCAGTATATCGCCTGCTTGGATCCTCTGGAGGAAGAACGGGGATTAAACGAGTACGCCCTGCGGCCGGAGCAGTACGGGGACTTCCTGATTACACTGTTTGACCTGTGGTATCAGGACTGGGAAAGAGGGGAGGCTCCCAGCATCCGCGAATTTGAAAATTACATCGGCATTCTGATGGGCTATTATCCGGAGGCTTGTAATCAGCGGGGTATCTGCAGCATACAGAATGTGGTGGAGGCGGACGGGAGCGTCTATCCCTGCGATTTTTATATGCTGGATGAATACCGGCTGGGCAATTTTAATCAGGACCGGCTAGACCGGATTCTGGAGAGGGCGAAGGAGAGTGGCTTTGTGGAGAGGTCCATGAAGCTGACGGCAGAATGTAAAGCCTGTGAATATTTTAAAATCTGCCGGGGCGGCTGCCAGAGAAACCGGGATCCGGATTCCGGCAGCGGCCTGTATCGCAATTATTTCTGCGAAAGCTTCCGGCGGTTTTTTGAGGCCTGCCTGCCCAGAATGGAGAAGGTGGCAGGGGCGCTGCGAAGCGGGAGGCAGTAAGTTTATTTCTGCAGAGAAATCCAAAGTGAATTGAGTGATTGTAAAAAGGATTTCGATATGATATGATACAGGCACGGGGAAAGAAATTTCGGCATAGCAGCAATATGAGGTTAATGATTTCTGGTAGTGTATGGTGCTCAGGAGAAATGATATGGTAGACACATCCATGGTGAACGCTATTAAAAAAGAAGAGGTTGAAAAGGTAATTCAGATTGCCAGGAAAACTGATGTTATCAGGCGGCTCATCATATTTGGAAGCACGGTAACGGATGAGTGCCGGGAAGAAAGTGATGTGGACATGTGCCTGGATATTTCATGCGAGACAAGTGATAAACGTCTGCGCAGACCGATGTATGAATTTAATGAGGCATGTGATTTTAACTGTGACATTTTATTTTATCACAAGCTTGGCGAAAAACTGAAAAAAGAAATAGATTCCAATGGGGTAGAAGTATATGTTAATTGACAGAGCTGACAGAGATATCTATAACGCCAAATGGCTGATAAGTTCCACCGGGAACCCTACCAATGATGAACTCCTTAATGACATGGCTGCTTATCATGTACAGCAGGGGATAGAAAAGGCACTTAAACATGTTCTTCGCACAATTTGTGGATTGGATGAAACATACAGAGGATATCGCACACATGATATCATGACATTGATTAATATCGTTACAGATCATTCCGATTTTCCTATAGCGGAGAGACTGATGGATGCGGCGAATGATATTACCGGCTGGGAAGCACGCAGCAGATACGATGATTCACCGATTTCTGTGCGCAATGATATCGTTGAGGCAATTGAGATGTATGAGGAGCTGAAACAGCAGATTTTAGCGGTAAACGAACATGCAGAGATAAATCCTGAAGAATAATCTGAAAAAATGTAAGGATAGAAATTTTACATCATGTAAAAAGGTTTCCCGTGCGAATGCGTACGGGAAACCCTTTTTAATTCCTTCGGTTCCGTGAAAGACAACAGACATTCACATATCAGCTGGCTACCTCTTAATATCGTAGCTCATATTCATCAGGTTGCGGATGGTGTCCACATCGTCCGTAATATTGGCGTCGCCCCGGATGGTGTGCTTGATGGCGCTGCTGGCCACCGCGAAGTTGACCATATCCATGGCTTTATAGTTGTGCATCATGGCGTAGATCAGGCCGCTGGCGAAGGCGTCGCCGCCGCCCACCCGGTCCAGAATATTGAAGGTAAACAGGCGGCTTTCGAAGGTGTGGCCCTGATACCACATGAAAGCCTTCAGGCTGTTTTCGCTGCCGCTTAAGGCATAGCGGACGTGGCGGGCAATACATTTCAGGTTGGGATAGCGCTCGATGAAGTGCTCAAAGATATCCTCCTGCTGTTCATAGTTGGGCTGCAGCGGAACGCCATCCTTCCAGTCGCCCTTACTGTGGTCATTCTCATCCTTCCACAGGTGGTAGGGCTCGATGCCCAGCAGCACGTCCACGTAGGGCAGGCACTGGGTACAGAAATCTCTGGCCTCCTCCCAGGTCCACATCTTGCTGCGGAAATTGCCGTCGAAGCTGACGGTCATTCCCAGCTCTTTCGCCGTTTTCAGAGCGTTCATGATCAGCTCCCGGCAGTTGGGGCCGATGGCCGGGGTGATGCCGCTTAAATGCAGCCAGGTAAAGCCCTCCAGAAGTCCCTTCATATCAAAATCGGAGAAATCAAACTCGGAGATGGCGCTGTGCTTGCGGTCGTAGGTGACCTTGCTGGCGCGGATGCCGTAGCCGGTTTCCAGATAGTAGGTGCCCAGGCGGTGGGTCGGGGTCTGGGCGTGGGAGGATAAAATCACCGGGGTGCAGTGAACGTCATTGCTGCGAAGCATGCGGATGGCGCTTTTTCCGATGCTGTTGTTGGGAACCACAGAGAAAAAGGTGCTGTCGATTCCCAGATTGGCGAGAGCCAGGGCAATGTTGGCCTCGCTGCCGCCGTAGCTGGCCTCAAAGGAGGAAGCCATGCGGATTTTTTCATAGTTCGGCGGCGTCAGGCGCAGCATGATTTCGCCGATGGTGATAAACTTGTTGGCCGCGTCGTTTTCGCGCAGCAGCGGATTCGCGTGTTCCATAATCAATACCTCCATATTCGGGATTTTGCCTTCTTTTTTCATAATAACTTATGAAGCGCAAAATTTCAATAACGCTTGAAGAATTGTGGGAATTTTGTTAACATAAAGTTACTATTCACGGCCAATTGGAAGCACAATTAAAATCGTCGTGCTTGCACGTAAGATTTTATTGTGCTTCCAATTGTGCCTGTGAAACAGAAACTCCACCCACATAAGCAATCTTAGCCCCGTAAGGGGCGGGAAAGCACGCGAAGCGGGCGA
>JAJQCU010000014.1 GCA_021202575.1 Lachnospiraceae bacterium | reverse complement strand
TGCCTGTACTGTCCAAAATTATTGATGCAGTTACAAATATTATCATGGGGCAAATTGTGGATCATACGGCCACACCTCATGGAAAGGCCAGACCGTGGGTGTTGATTTCCGGGCCATTGCTTTCCTTATCGGCAATCCTTCTCTTCGCAGTTCCAAGGTCGAATATGCTGGTCGTTACAATATGGGTTTTATGCAGCTACAATCTGTATTGCTCAATTTCGTATACGATGTATAACCTTAGCAATGTGGCACTGATTCCTTTATCTACCCGCGACAATAAGCAAAGGGATAAGATTGCGATGGCTTCCTCCATTGGAATCAATATGATTCCGGGATTAATTCTTGCGGTGGTATTTCCTTCTTTTCTGCTCCCGTTCATGGGTGTTGATCAAAGTAAGTGGATTCTTGTGATGGGATGCCTTGCTATTCTTGCAATCCCGGGAACTCTGCTTCAGTATTATTTTACCAGGGAGAGAGTTACAGAGGAAAAGCATGAGGAGACCAGGCAGACAGAGACGGTTTCAATAAAGCAGAGCCTGAAGGCTTGCCTTTCCAGTAAATATTGGATAATGATCATGCTGGTTTTTATTATCTATCAGCTTTACAATAATTTTTCTGTTACATCGATGCTTTATTATAGCAACTGGGTTTTAGGAACATATAATGACGGAGTGACGTTGTCTCTTTTGAATGTGATCGGACAGGCACTTTTAGGTCCGGGAGTAATTGTGCTTTGGCCTTTGGTTGGTAAGATCGGGAAACAGAAGGTTTATATTATCGGAAGCTTTATTTCCGTTATCGGTGGTACTGTGGGTGTAATTGGTGCCCGCAGCATGTTAATGGCATTGATTGCCCTGACCATTCGTTCTATTGGAACACTTCCCATTACCTATGTGACATTATCCATGATGGCAGATGCACTGGATCATGTGGAATGGAAAAATGGCTTTCGATGTGATGGAGCATCCTCGTCTGTATACAGCATTATTTTTACAGTCAGTGCGGGGGTTAGTACGGGATTATTTAATCTGGGACTTTCCGTGACAGGATATGTGGCTCCGGCAGCAGACGGAAGCTGGGTTGCCCAATCGGATGCAGTACAGAATTATCTGATTCTTGGAATGTACGGCATACCGGCAATCGGAGCGTTTATTTTGTTTTTTATCTTCCTGAAATTTGATTTGGAAAAATATCTTCCGTCCATTCATAAGGAATTGGAAGAGCGGAGAAGCAGGAAATCAGAGGAAACTATCTGAAGCGAATAAGCGAGGGAAATTCTGATGGAACTGAAAAAATACGGATGTGGTGGATTTTCTCAAAACAGGCAAAATCATTTGTGAATTGCAGGAGGACTATCTGATACTGCAGGGCTTTTTCAGCGTTGCTCAATAGCTTTTTTGGATATAAAATAATACTGTCACAAATTGAAACGGTTTGTACGGAGGAATAACATGATATGGGGAAGAATTTGAATGCCAGACTGGAAATGCTCAGAGAAATGGTGAGCTGTTGCTTTGATATCAGTTTCTGGGAGTATGACTCTCAAATGCAGCTTTTAAATACTACTTGTGATGACGCTGCGGAAATCCATTTCTTTTTTCAGTATGAAAAGGATCGACTGATGAAAGCACTCAGAAATAATGTGAGATTGCTTCCCATGGTTCTAATCAATTCTCTTGAAATGATGTGGATCATTGGCTTTGAAAGAGATGAAAAGGGCGGTTTCCATCGTGCCTTTGTCACTGGACCGGTTTTTATTGAGAATATAACGGAGAGCAAAATTGAGTCAGCCCTGGTTAAAATGAAGCTTTCTCCAGCCTCACGTCAGATGTTTTATTCTTTGCTGCAAAAGCTTCCTGTATTGCCTTTTAGCCGATTTGCTGAATATGGCATCGTGCTGCAGTTCTGTGCCTCGGGTGAGAAAATCCACATCAGTGATCTTGTCCATGTGACCAATGAGCGTGGCCTTCTAGCATTTGACAGCGATCAGAACAGAAATCGTCATTCATCCTGGGCTCAGGAGCAGCAGCTTTTAAAACTGATGGAGGAGGGAAATCTGGACTATAAGAGATTTGCCAGCAGTCTGACTAATGTGGGATTTTTTACTGACAGCACATCAGTGCGCCAGATTAAGGATGCCATCATTATTCATGTGGCTTTATGCACTCGCGCTGCTATCCGTGGAGGGTTGGATCCGGAAATCGCTTATATGCTAAGTGACAATTATATCAATGATATTGAGGCTTCCTCCGGGCTTGATGATATTACCTTGATAAACAGTACCATGCAGGATGATTTTGTGCGGCGGGTTCACCAGTGCCGAAGCGGAAAGGGTATCTCTCCTATAATACAGAAATGCTGCAGCTACATTCAGACGAACCTGAGCCGGAAGATGACTTCCGCGGAACTGGCCAACTGGGTTGGATATTCTGAGAGTTATCTAACCTCCCGTTTTAAAGCTGAAATGGGCATGACAATCGGGGAATATATTATGGATTGCAGGATTGACAGAGCCAAATTTCTGCTCCGCTCCGGCAATGAACCAATCCAGGATATCTGTGGTGTTCTGGGATTTGGCAGCCAGAGTTATTTTGGTGAGAAATTTAAAAAGGCTACGGGGATGACACCCCTGGAATACCGCAATAAAGGGCATGGCAATAAAGAATAAAAGACAGGAGGCTTTTATGAAACGAATCAGTGAAATGGAAATTCAGCAGTTTATGGATACAGTCAGCAAAGCTTGACCCAGGAGCTCATCGAGGCCTACTATAATTAAATCAATGAAAGGGACATATGTTTTTATGTATACAATCAGATCATATCAGGAAAAGGCCAGAAAAGTTGTGGAGGGTATCTGTATTGGCACATCCGATTATTTCAGTCAGAACCCTCTGATGAGGGAGGCGCTGCTTCAAGTGTTCTGCCATTATTATATTGAGAAGGAGCCTGGAAACTGTTTTGTCGCCGTCGATGAGAATGACAGGGCGGTTGGCTATATTTTGTGCGCGGAAAATTTTTCGGAATGGGAACAGCTCTTTCAGAAAGATTATATTGAGCTCTCTGATAATCCCGCTACAAAAATGATGGGGCCAGGTACCATCGATGGACTTAAGGATTTCGCCGCGGATTATCCGGCGCACCTGCACATCGACCTGAATGAGGGCTGTCAGAGGCAGGGGCTGGGAACCAGACTGATGGACACACTGCTTGCTCATCTGAGAGAGAAAGGCATAAGCGGCGTAATGCTCTGTGTGGCGGCTGATAATGAGAAGGGCAAAAGCTTTTATCACAAATATGGATTTACCGTGCTTGAGAAGACGGACAGGGAAATCACCATGGGAATGAAGCTGGGATGAACTATGGTAAAATTGTAAGTTGGAAAAGCACATAAATAAATATGGTGAGCTGCAGTTTGCATGTGCAGCTCACCATATTTGATTCTGTTACCTTACAACTGCATTTCCGCTCACTCCGCGAAGGCCGCGATCGCCATGTGAGTCTTCCCCGGCAGAGGTACGGTTACTTTTCCGTTTACTCCGTTTAAAACCTCGCTGCGGGTCATCTCCCAGGTGTCGATCACCTCCACCCGATAAGTTCCTTCCACGGGCAGAGTAATCACATATTCAGCCGTGCCGAAATTATCTATATATGTCAGGTACACCTGAGTGCCGACTCTGCCGCTGAATACATGCTCTCCGGCGACCATGGCCTCCCTCTGCGCAGCCGTCATGGCAGACGCAGACACCGCGAAGGCCCGAAGGTTCTCCGGAATTTTTGATATGATCTCCCTTATTTCCTCTTCCGTATGCAGAAACAACCCGCTTATTCCTTCCTGCACAGGCTCAATGTTTCCCGGCAGACTATAGACAAACTCTTTCAGAAAAGCGATACGCTTTGGGCTTTCCCCGATCAGCCGGCCGCCCTTGGCCCACCAGACGATCTCATTCTCCTCATCGAGGAAGGTTTCCCCATGGGTGCAGTAGCCGCCGCTGACCACAGCGCTCCAGAAACGGGAAGTCATTTCCTCGCCGGTAATGCAGCCCCACAGATAAGGCAGATTGCCCTCATAGCAGCATTCATCCACCATCACTGGTTTTTGATGCCGGGTATACCAGTCCGCCACATGATACAGAGCTTTTGTCTGATAGCTGACGTGAGTGACATTGGCCCGGTCAAAATCCCAGGGGGCGAAGCAGTTATGGCAGGAGAGCAGATGATGATATGGATCATTTGCGGCCACATATTCTTCAATCTCCTCAAAATTTTCTTTTGTCTTGTGCGGATAGCAAAGGTCATATTCATTGGCTAGGCTCCACCAGAAAAACGGATAAGCGGCAAAACGGCGCAGCAGATAATCCAGGTAGGTCAGATTATCCTTCTGGGAAAGCTCCGCAAAACCCCAGCGGTCATAAGGATGGAAGAGGATCAGGTCCACCTGAATCCCCATCTCGTCCAGCCGGCACATCTTCGCCTCAAAATCGTCCCAGAACGCGGTGCAGGGGCGGCTGACGTCCCAGTTTCCCTCCTCATCCTTCTCAAAGGCATAGTATTTTGGCTCATTATGGTTGTACTCGTAATGCTTCGGAAACAGGCAGAGCCGTATCTTATTGAAGTGAGAATGGGAGAGCGTTTCCATGGTTTCTGCCACCAGGGAGTCCTCCTGATGCGCCAGAGCGTAGACCGTAGTCCCGAAGGGATGGTAGACGGCGCCGTCCTCAAAGCGAAAATGCTGCCCATCCGCTTTTACCATTCCATGGCCGGTGGCTTTTTCCACACATACGGAACCCTCGCCGGTGATACAGCCAGTGATGGTGTAGGTGTATGTCCCGGCTTCTTTTGGCAGAAAACGCACTCTGTATTCGCCGTCCCCCGCGTAAAAGCCTTTGACCTTCCGGCTATCGCTTCCGTTTGCGTTCGAAATCGTGGCAGTCAGATCGATGGCTGCATAATTCTGAGTCAGCACCGGTCCATGAAGTTTCAGTTCACACATTTCATATTGTCTCATTTCTTT
>JAJQCU010000011.1 GCA_021202575.1 Lachnospiraceae bacterium | reverse complement strand
CGGGACGGAGAGTGGTACATCAACGCGGATTTTGTGTTCCGCTATGTGGCATATAAATATGAAGCTTATACGGAGCCGAACCGGATTGTGGTAAGCCCCGTGTCCGGGGAGCAGCTTCTGGTGGATGTCAAAAAGAATACCTCCGTGCGCTGGAGGGCCGGCATCAAGAGCGATATCCTGAAGGATGTGGTGAAGGGCGAATCTGTGATCGTGCTGGATTCCGAAAGCATCAGCGGCTGGACGAAGGTGGCTACTCTGGACGGCTGTATCGGCTATATCAAGAATAAATGCATCGGCCAGAGCTATACCTCTTTATATGACGGGGAATTCTCCTATACCGAACCGGAGTATACCTCCATAGAAATGGAGGCGCCGGTACGCCTGGGATTTCAGGCGGTGTATACCTATGCCGCCAATGACAATCTGACGCAGCTGGCGTCGGTAGCGTCGACGATGAATGTGGTATCGCCGACATGGTTTACCATCACCGCGGATTATGAGTTTATATCCCTTGCTTCCGTATCCTATGTGGAGCAGGCGCACGCGATGGGACTGCAGGTCTGGGGCCTGCTGGAGGATATTACCTACGATGTGGATATTTATTATGTGCTGGCGGATTCCAATAAACGCACGGAGCTGATCAATTTCCTGATAGATGAGGCGCTGCGGGTAGAGATGGACGGCATCAATGTGGATCTGGAGAGCGTCCGCTCGGACGATGGAACCCATTTTATTCAGTTTCTGAGGGAGCTTTCCATCCGCTGCCGGGAGGAGGGACTGATTTTATCGGTGGATAATTATCCGCCGAACTCCGGCAATTCCTACAATGATTACAGGGAACAGGGCGTTGTGGCAGATTATGTGATTTTGATGGGATATGATGAGCATTGGGGCGGCAGCGGGGACGCGGGAAGTACAGCCAGCCAGTCCTTTGTGGAGGACTCTCTGGATAATCTGATAACTATGGTGGACGCTTCCAAAATTGTGCTGGCGGTTCCTTTTTATACCAGGCTGTGGGTTACGCAGGACGGAGTGACCACGGACAGCGCTGTTTATATGACAGATACAGATTACTGGGTGAGCTATTACGGAATGGAGGTTGTCTGGGACGACGAGACAGGGCAAAATTACGCGGAGACAGAATCCGGAGGCGTGCTCTATCAGATGTGGATTGAGGATGCGAAAAGCTTAAGCGGCAAGCTGCAGGCTGCCAAAGAGCGCAGTATAGCCGGGGTCGCGGCCTGGAGACTGGGATATGAGGACAGCGAAGCCTGGGGTGTGATTGGAGGGTATTTCCAGTAAATCACTGTGTGTTCAGATATTCCATGATCCCGATACATAGCACCCATGCCGCCCGGCTCTGATAGCTGTCGCTTTTTAAGAGCTCCAGCTCGGCGGGATTGCTCATAAAGCCGCATTCCGCGATGACGATGGGGAGGGATGTCTTTTTGAGCAGATAATAGGTATCGTTGGCCTTGGCCTGGCGGGTGTTGTCCGGGTCCAGCCGCTCAATCAGGCTTTCCTGTAAAATTTCGGCCAGCCTTTTACTTTTCTCACTGGTGGCATAATAAAAGACCTGCGCTCCTTTGATGGAGCTGCCGGAGTAGCTGTTCTGGTGAATGCTGACCACCAGGTCAGGGGCGGCTTCCTCCATCAGGGCCACCCGGTTTTTCATATCCTCCACTTTTTTGTTAGAGGAGGACTCCGAATACAGGCCGCTGTCATCGGTGCGGGTCATGACCACGGTGACGTCGTTGGCCTCCAGAAAGGCCTGCAGCTTCAGGGCGATGGCCAGGTTTAAGTCCTTTTCCAGGGTGCCGTCGGAGGAGACGTTGCCCGGGTCGATGCCGCCGTGGCCGCTGTCGATGACCACAGTGAAGCTCTGGGATGAGGCATTGACGGTGTCCAAACGGGCGGAGCTGTCGACAGTCCGGGCACGGTAGGCCGCCGCTTCCTTAAGCAGGACAAGGGCGGAAAGCAATAAGAGGATGCTCAGGAAAAGAGACGGCAGGGATTCTTTTTTGATCATAAAAACTCCTCGGGATGTTTTGGAAAACGGGGCTTATGATCCGGAAATGCCCGGAGAATAATGCGTGTTATCCTATTTTTATGAAAAGCTGTAACGGGAAATTCCTGCACAGCTTGCTTTTTTTTATGGGATAAAGTATAATTATTCCAACTGTACTAAATTTTCGGGAGCGTTATGGAAACCAGGGTGGTTTTTCAGTCGGAACAGAATATTGACGCGGCAGTCATGAAAGAGGCCGGGGACCTGATCAGGGCGGGCGAGCTGGTGGCCTTTCCCACGGAGACGGTGTACGGCCTGGGCGGGGACGCCATGAACGCCGCTTCCAGCGCGAAAATCTATCAGGCGAAGGGGCGGCCCTCTGACAATCCGCTGATTGTCCATATCTGCCGGTTTGAGGATATTTATGAGATCTGCTCTCAGGTGCCGCCGGAGGCAGAGAAGCTGGCGAAGGCTTACTGGCCGGGCCCGCTGACCATGATCCTGCCGAAAGCGGAGCGGGTGCCCGGAGAGACTACCGGCGGCCTGGATACTGTGGCGGTGCGTTTTCCCTCCCATCCGGTGGCAAAAGCCTTTATCGAGGCGGCAGGCGGATTTATAGCCGCTCCCAGCGCCAACGTAAGCGGCAGGCCCAGCCCCACGCTGGCCAGATATGTGCTGGAGGACATGGATGGGAAAATTCCCCTGATCATCGATGGAGGAGCCGTGGGCATCGGCGTGGAGTCCACCATCATTGACCTGACAGGGGAGGAGCCGGAGCTTCTGCGTCCCGGCTATATTACAAAGGAGATGCTCACGGAGACATTGGGAACCGTGGGGCAGGACCGGACCATGATGGAGGCTCATCCCACGGGCAGGCCGAAGGCGCCGGGAATGAGGTACCGGCACTACGCGCCGAAGGGAGAACTGACGCTTGTGTCAGGCAAATCTGATAGAGTGGCGGCTTACATCCGGGAGCAGTGCCGTCTGGCAAAAGCGGAGCATAAAAGACGGGGGTTCTGTGTACGGAAGAGAGTTTGTTCCTGTATCAGGCGGAGGTATTTGACAGCGTCAAGTGTATGGGCAGCAGGGCTTCTCAGGAGAGTGTTGCCAGAGAGCTTTATCGGGTGTTGAGGGAGTGCGACGATGAGAATCTGGAGGTCATTTTCGCGGAGAGCTTTTCCGAGGAGGGGCTGGGACAGGCGGTGATGAACCGCTTGCTGAAGGCTGCCGGGCACAGGACGGTGGAAGTGTGAATGACAACTGCCCGGATGTAAAAGTAGAATCGGGATGAAAATGGCTGTGACTGATAATCAGGGAAGGAAAGAGGAATTCAGAATGATCGCAATCGGATCGGACCATGGGGGCTTTGATTTAAAGGAGGCTGTGAAAGCACATCTGACCGGACAGGGGTATGAGGTAAAGGACTTTGGCTGTTACAGTCATGACAGCGTGGACTATCCTGTGTACGGCAAGGCTGTGGGAAACGCGGTGGCCGGTGGAGAGTGTGAGAAGGGGATTGTGATCTGCACTACCGGCATCGGTATCTCCATGGCGGCCAATAAGATTAAGGGTGTCCGCTGCGCTCTCTGTTCGGAGGCTTATTCCGCCAGACTGACCAGACTGCATAATGACGCCAATGTGCTGGCGATGGGAGGCGGGATGGTGGGCCCGCTGCTGGCCATGGAGATTGTGGATACCTTTTTAAATACGGAATTTTCCGGGGAAGAGCGGCACTTAAGGCGGGTCGGAATGATTGAGTAAAAGCCGGGACGATGGCCAAAAAGCCGGACGCAGTGTATTGGCGCGTTCCCGTGGAAATTTTTATAATGAGGATATTATTTTGAAAAAAAGCGGCAGGCCGGGACGAACGAGGATGCTTTGCGTCATCCTGAGCGTTCTTATCCTTCTGACTTCCTTTACTGCTGTACAGGCGTCCAGTACGACCAGGCAGCAGCTGGAGGAGGAGCAGCAGAAAAAGAGCGATCTGGAAGAGGAGATGGAGCAGAATCAAAGCGAGATCGAGTCCAGGGAGGAGCAGAGAACACAACTGAATACCACACTGTCCGGTTATAACGCGGAGCTCTCCGCCATTGAGAATGACATCTATGAGATGGAGCAGGCCATTGATTTAAAGGAAGCGGAGATAGAACAGAAGACGGCGGAGTTAGAGGAGGCGAAGGCGACAGAGGAGACGCAGTACGCCAATATGCTTCTGCACATACAGTACATGTATGAAAGTGATACCACGGCTACCTATATCAATGCCATGCTGAACGCGGTGATGGGGGGAGGCAGCTTTTCGGATTTTCTGAATGTGAGCGAATATGTGGAACAGCTTGCCGCCTACGACAAGCAGCTCTTTGAGGATTATCAGGCCATCCGGGAGACAGTGGAGGCTGAGGAAGCCGCCCTGGAAGCTGAGAAGGCCGAGCTGGATGAGATGCTGGCAGAGCTGGAGTCGGATAAGGAATATTCCCAGTACCTGATTTCTCAGGTGCAGAGCGCTATCAGCACCACAAACTCCGAGATCGCTAGCATTGAGAATGAGCTGACAGCCCAGGAGGAGGAGCTTGCCACTATCAACAATAATATCGCGGAGCTGCAGGAAAAGCTGGCCCAGGAGCTGGCACTGTCAAGGGCGGCGGCCAGCGGCACTTGGAGGGATATCTCCGAAGTGGAATTTTCGGAATATGACGTGACTCTTCTGGCGAACCTGATTTACTGTGAGGCCAGAGGGGAAAGCTATGAGGGAATGCTGGCGGTGGCCAGCGTGGTGATCAACCGGGTGCTGTCCGGCAACTATCCGGATACGGTCTCCGGCGTTATCTATCAGTCCGGCCAGTTCGCGCCGGTCACCTCCACCAAGAACAGCTTTGTGGAAGCGCTGGCGGCGGATAAGGCGGCCAATTCCTCCGGCTGCTATCAGGCGGCCAGAGAGGCTATGCTGGGGATTACCAATGTGGGAACCTGCGTCTATTTTCAGACGATCGCCTACCTGGAGGCGGTGGACCGGCTTGACG
>JAJQCU010000227.1 GCA_021202575.1 Lachnospiraceae bacterium | reverse complement strand
AGCCTATTTCAAGGCTTTGCAATGGTTTTGAAGTTATGCAAGTGTCGAAGACCCGTGCTCTTTTTTTTGTTTTTACAAAGGGTAGGGATACTTTTTTCTATATTATTTACAGTATAGCATTGATGACTTATGGGTTGAAACCCTATTTAATAGGGTGTAATATCCCGTTTTCGACACTTGGGAAATATAAAAGAGGTGAGAACCCTTGAAATTAAAGGGATTCACCTCTTTTCTTACGCATAAGGCATGTTGTATGTAAGCCTTACCTTAAAATTTTTTTAATTTTTTTAATTAGCTCCTTTGGCCTGTAATGCATCCTGTCCAGATCCAGGTCAGTCAGCTTTGTCAGTGCATCAAGCGCCTTACTTCCATTATATAATGCCATATATTCCACGTCATGGACATTTGTGACGTTCATATTTTTCAGCGTAGTGATCAAATCCTGTGTTGTGATATGTGTTTTTTGTTCGTCCAGCTTTGCTTCAAGCAGACGGTATGCCAGCAGTGCTGTATAACAGATCAGGAAATGTGCCCGGATCCTTGGCGGGAGGCGGTGGTTGACCGGGCGGCCGCAGAAGTTGGTTTTCATAATCCGGAAACAGTCTTCAATCTGGTATCTTTTATGTGATACTGCCAGGATGTCTTTTACAGAGTCGTCCAGATTGGTGGCAACGGCATAATAGCCGTCATATTTTTCTTCTTCAGTAATTTTTGCCTCGTCAATTTCGTACGTGACAGTTACTTTTTCCCCTGATTTTGTTTTTGTGACTCTTTTCATGAACCTTTTTACATCGTTAGGGCCTTTTTTAATTTCTTCCGGATCTTTGTTTGCCAGCAGTTTCCGTGCGCGCTCTACCTGCCTCTGGCGGATTGTCCTCTGGTATTCCATCATTTTGCGGGAAAAGGTGATTATAACCTTTTGTTTCAGTTTCCCGGTCGCTTTTACCCGTTTTACCTGGCCGTTTTTTAACACTTTTTCTTCATACAGGCCGAGATCCACAGCCCGGTCCGCATTGATTACCTTATAGGCAAAATCGTTATACAGCCCTTTGTTTTTCTCCTGGAACCTGTCGAACTCTTTCATTGCGCTGATTGTTACCGGCGTGTCATTGGACAGGCGGCGGTAATCGCAATCATTAAAAACTGCCTCCTTGAGCGTATCGCTGAGTTTTTTGATGGACTGGGTGACAATAAATGCCCGCCCGCCCATGCTGTTGAACTGCCGGATATGGTAAGAGCCAAGCCCGGCATCCGCACAATATATGAACCTGGCCCCATCTGTCATTTTCAGGACTTCTTTCTCCAGGGGGATGGCGGTAACCTGCTCGCTGGTATTTCCCGGATGGAGGCACATGGTGATCGGGATTCCGTTTCTGTCCATGAAAAGGCCCATTTCCACGATGGGGTTGGGGCGGTGTTCTTTGCTGACCCCGTATTTTCGCAGGCCGCTGATGATTTCGCCGGTCACTTCATCTACCACATCCTCATCCGGCTGCTCGCTTTCAAAATAGAAATTTGTGCAGTCATAATAGAGGACGGAGCTGTCTCTTTTTACAGCAGAATTGCTGTTTTTATAAAGCCAGGCCAGATAATCATCATAGTTGTCATCCAGCAGGTCCATAAATCGCAGGATATGCTGGTAATCAAAATCCGGCTTTTCATAATAAGCGTCCCGGTGGTTCCAGACATCCAGCTTGGAACCGGGATCAAGGATACGGGCATAGGTAAGGAAACGGGAGATCGTATAACAGTCGAAAGTAACTTTCCGGTCTGCCGTCTTCTGCTTGAAGAATTCCTTTAACTCCAGGTGTTTCATGATGTCCTGGAGGAAAAAATAGCCGATGTTGGTATAGGTTGGAGAAGAAGCCCTGTCCCCTGAGCGACTGACTTTCTCATTAAAATCCGCAGTAAAGGTATAGGAGACTCTACCGACGCGGTATTCCTCATTCATTTTCCGTATTTCTTCCCGGACATATGCTTCTGGGTCGTCAGTGATTTTAAGCAGTTCAGAATGCTTGCCGAAATTTTTGACATTCCGAGTAGTAGTTTTCTTCCCATTACGGTAGCCTTGCTGGGCATAATAAGTGGGGTCTTTGAGCCGTTTATCATAATAAAGTTTCACGAAACCACCTCCAACCCTATTATACCACAAACATACGACACATACAACATAAAAATTCAAAAAATTTGACAAAAAAATAAGCCTATTTCAAGGCTTTGCAATGGTTTTGAAGTTATGCAAGTGTCGAAGACCCGACGGAAATCTCATTTGCCCTGGGCTATTATGACGCCAGCAACTTCCGCCGTGTATTTAAAAACCATTATCACGTGACCCCTCAGCAGTATCGGGAAGCCCGTTTGACAGAACACATGAACTAAACAGTTTCATTTTTTTGACGCGATTTTACCCCCTCCCCTGTCCTTTCCAGACCTACTTTCTTTTCCCTAAATCGCATATAATGTAAAGAACGTATGTAGTATGATTGCATAGGGAAACAGACAAAGGAGGTATTTTTATGAGTAACGAAAATGGCGGAGGCGAAAAAAAGCTCTCGAGAGGTGTAATGATCGTACATGGTCTCTCCAACGGCGGCGGCTTCATGCTGATCCAGGCTACTGTTGCCAGCTACATTTCCGTGTATATGACGGATACCGTCGGCATCGCGGCAGGCACAGCTTCCATCATCATGCTGATCGCCACACTCTGGGATGCGGTCAACGATCCGTTGATGGGCGGCATCTGTGACAGGACGAAGACGAAATGGGGACGTTATCGCCCTTACATACTGGTTGTTCCGTTTATCCTGACCGTTGTCTCATTCTTACTGTTCCTGAATCCGCAGGGACTGTCAGACGGGGCAAAGGTAGGATATTTTACAGTATTCTATATCTTATACGGAATGTGCGTAACCGGACTGACCATGCCGCAGCTGTCCCTGATTCCCGCAATGACCAAAGACGACGGCGAGCGCGGATTTATGGTACAGTTTGATATCATTATGATCGCGGTGGCGTTTACGATCGCCTCTACATTTACAACGAACCTTGTCAACTTCTTCGGAAGCTATGCTCCGTTCATTCTGATTTACGGTGTGCTGGCAATCATTGCGAACTTTATTCTGTTCAGGTCATCCGAAGAGAAATATATCGTTGAGACCGAAGAGAAGCGGCCGATCACAAAGGATCTGGCAATCATCATCGGACATCACCCGAAGCTGATCACCCTGCTGATCGTCTGGTGCCTGGCCTCCATCGGATACGGCATTATGTTCTCATCTTCCGTATATTATGTTATGTACTACCTGATGAGGCCTGATCTGATCTCGACCTACATGCTGATCGTCTCCATCGGCGCACTGGTATCCATGATGGCATTTATGCCGTTCTTCCTGAAACTATTCAAGGGGAATGCGGTGACTACCATGATTGTGACGCAGGCACTCTGCGGAGTCTGCTACGTGGTTCTGTTCTTCGGCGGCAACAAAAGCCTGCCGCTGCTGTATATCGTTTCTTTCCTGGCTACCTGCTTCGGAGCAATGGAACAGGGACTGATCAACTTCTTCGTAAACGACACCATCGACTACATTCAGCTGAAAGAAGGCCTGTCGATGAACGGTATCATCAGCGCCATCAAAGGTTTTGCCTACAAGATGGGTTCCACGGCTACCAGCTCCGGTATCCTCGCAATCCTGGCAGTAACCGGTTATGTCGCCGGTGAAGTCGGCGGACAGAATGCCGCTACCATGGCTGCAATGAACTGGCTGCGGTTCGGTATCCCGGCCATCTGCTGCGCACTGATCATCATCTTCCTGCTCATGTACCCGATCAAGCCTTACTGGGGCGAGATCGCCAAGATGAAGGAAGGCATGAAAGCGAAAAACGAACAGTAAAAACACGATATTGAAAACCATATTTACAACAGAAAAAAGGCCATCCGTTTTGGATGGTCTTTTTTCTGTCCGTTTTAAAAAAATAAGTTTCATTTTCTGGTAAACCGGATCACAAAATAGGTGATAATCAGCACCAGCACCACCGCCATCATGCCGTTCCATGTATTCTCGGAAAACGAAATATCCAGGATCTGTATCGCGCCCAGCACGATCAGAAATGCCCCGAGAATCACATACAGTATCGCTTTCTGCTTATCGCTGGTGCGAAGCCCTTTCTCGCGCCGGCTTCCCTGCACCAGGACCGCAGCTCCCAGCGCTACGCAGACAACCCCCAGAACCGGCAGTATGTAGACCGGTTCCACTTTTCCCGATAATAGAATGGCGAAAATCACACACACCCCGCACAGGGTAATAATTGTCATCGGACTAATTTTTCTCTTCATAATACAATACTCTTTCTCTGTCGCTGCCGGAATCACCCGGCACAGCTTCTTTTATTCCTCTTTCAGTACCATCGTCTGATCTTTTTCCGTCATCTTCCGGAAAATCGGACGCTCCGCGTATTTATCATTCGGATAATGAAGGGCGAACACAAGATCTCCGTTCTTATCCTCAAACATCATGCCGTGGCCGCCGTTCTCCGGCCAGATCGGCTTCTCCACCTGCTTCCAGGGTCCCGTCACGGAACCGCTCTCCGACCGGGCAACGCCGCCCGCATATCCGGCGGTCCCCCAGCTGGACCAGAGCATGTAGAGGTTGCCGCTTTTCATCTTCCGCAGGGACGGACCGTCCGTAAAATAGCAGTCTCCCTCGATGCCGAACTCCTGCTTTGCCCATGGAAACGGCTTCGCCCAGGGCGCTGCATTTGCGGGAAAGGCAACCCACGGCTCTCCCTCTGCATGGGACAGATCCGGCGCAAGCTTTACCGCGGAAATATCTGCCTGCCCGCCATCCTCAAAGGAATGGGAGAAAATCAGATACGGCGTATCTCCCTCCACATACAAGGTTCCGTCAATACACGTCCAGTCTCCCGGCGTCAGACGCTCTCAGAACAGATCATAAGGTCCCTCCGGTTTTTCGGATTTCAAAACATAAATCCCGTATTTCCTGCCGGGAGCGACAAGGGAAGTGATGAATAAGA
>JAJQCU010000312.1 GCA_021202575.1 Lachnospiraceae bacterium | reverse complement strand
CATGCAGACCATCCTTATGGACCGGAAACCGGAGGAGCGCTGGCTTTCCTTCCTGGGCAGATGCGGGGTGGAGTGTATTTATCCGGAGGATGGTGACTGATTTATCAAGACTTTCGCCCGTTAAATTACGCGCCTGACAGGCAAAGAAAGGTTCATGGTGCCAGGCACTGTGAGCTTCCGGCTGCCGTTCTTTTGAAAGGTATTTTTATCCCTCACCCCGCCAGGAAATTTCATACTGCCTGCAGATACGCCGTATTTCAATGACAGCGATAATGATTGCCAGCAGGCCGCTTGCGGTATTGCTGACCGCCATAACGATGCCGGCGCTGATGCTCCCCAGGGTGGTAAACTGCTGCAGCGCCCAGAGCACCGGCACACGGAAAACGAAAACGCGGCAGAAATTCATGACCAGTGTGATCCTGGTCTGTCCGAAGCCGTAAAGCAGCGCCATCACGGCGGAATTGATGCCGAGCGGGATGGCGCCCATGGCCTCGAAACGGTAAATCTGCCGGATCAGGACGGCAAATTCCTCATTGTCCTCCGCGAAGAGGCGGCTCAGCGGATTTAAGCACAGGAGCGAGGCGCTCATCAGGACGGTGCCGATGAGGATATTGATGAGCAGAACCCAGTAGAACGCTTTCAGGGAGCGCTGCGGCTTACCGGCGCCCAGGTTCTGACTGATGATGGCGGAGCCGCCGTCCTGGAAGCCGTTCTGGGGATTGGTAGTGATGCCGCCGATATTATTGGAAATGCCCAGCGCGCCCACCGTCCAGGTGCCGTACACAGTGCTCATGGAGTTGACAATGACCTTCCCCATGGAGAAGGCGATTTTTTCCACAATGACGGGGAAGGAGAGCGTCAGCATGGGCACAACGGTTTTCTTCTCAAAGCTGATGGCGCGCAGCGAGAAACCGAACGCGTTGCCTTTCTGGTTTAAATTGATCAGGGCTGCAGCGAACAGAACGGATTGTGAGAGGATGGTGGCCAGAGCGATCATGTTGAGGTCGCCGTCCAGCACATAGACAAACCATGCCGTGAGCGCCAGCTTGACCAGGATGACGCCGGTATTCAGCCTGAGGATACGTCTGGAATTCCCTCTCGCCCGCTCGATGGCGATGTAGACATTATTAAAAAAGGTGACCACCATGGCGATAAGCTCCAGGCGGAAATAGGTAGTTCCCTCGGCGATAAATTCCTCCGGCGTATTCATCAGCCTCAAAAACTGCTCTGTAAAAGGAAGCAGCGCCAGAAGCAGGACGCCGCCGAGTGTCCCGCACAGCGCGAACATGGTGCTGACACGCTTTTTGACCAGTTCAAAATCGCCCTCGCCATAGGCTTGGCTGACCTTGATGCTGGCGCCGACCGCAAGCCCCGCGCCGAGGGCGGAGAGCATGGTGTTGATCTGCGACAGATAGGCGACGGCGGAGACGGCGGAAGCCCCGATGTGGGAAGCCATCATGGTGTCGAGCATTTTAAACAGCTGGTTTAAGCTCTGATACAGGGCCAGCGGATATCCGACATAAAGTACGACCTTCCACATGGGGCCGTTTAACGAAAAATCACGAAATGTTTCATCCTTTCCGGACAGAACTGCCTTCATTTTCTTCTCCCTTTACGTTTTCTTCCACACATGGTATAACAAATTCACTGTTTTGTACACTTTAATTTCGGGTTGTTTTTCAAATAATACATTTTCCGGCTGTCCCGGTGCCTCCTGGGACTATATAATCCAGACATGCAAACAGACGCATAAAGCCCCGACGAATCGGGGCTTAAAATCTCGGCGTAATCGTCAAGCCTGCATTTACGCAAGCATTTAATACACCCACTTCCGCAGGATAATCACTCCACAGATTTGCGTACCTTCTCCCTGATCTCTTTTATAAGCTTATGCACAGTCGTACATGGACACATCTCGGAAGGGTTCCTTACCCCATTCTGTATATAGCCCTGTAAGCGTCCTTCTGCGATTGCAATAGCATTCTCCTCATTTCCATATTGGTTCAGGACAGCATAAATATTAATATCCCAGATCAGGAACTCTCTTCCTGAAGTTCTCTCATCGTTGCCGTTTGCCGTTTCTCTCCGTCTTAGCCATCCGATTCCTCCCTAAACATATCAAAACTCTTCAAAGTCGGTATGGCACCATACTTTCCAAGAAGATAATTCTTCTCGTAGCTTTCATCTTTCCGAATCCTGGCTCCATTTACATCCACAAAATCTGCCAGAGAATACAACGTAGTTGCACCATCAGCGTCTTTTTCCGTAAACCAGATTTCATCCCGCCGCAACAGATTTGTCGAAAGCTGCCATGAATCATGTGTTGTAAAAACAATTTGAGCATGATTCACGTTAATTTCCGGACTCAGGAATGTAATCAGGAAAGTTCTGACCAACAGCGGGTGAAGCCTTGCGTTCAATTCATCAGCAAAAAGTATGCTTCCCCTCTCAAGGGTATCCTGCAGAACCGGATAAAGAGCAAACATCTTTAATGTTCCATTGGATTCTTCCTGTAATGGTATGGATGTTGTTTCTCCGCCCTTTAAGCGATGGAGGGCATCAATCTTAACATATTTACCTTCTTCCTCATCTCCTTTGCTTTTTTCGACATGAAATCCCACAATAGAAGGATCAAACGCCGCAAAGTATTCAACTACTTTATCCTGCACTGACTTATTATCCGCAAACCCTTCCGGAATAACGGATGAAAGAAATGCATTTTCGTAAGGGTCACCAAAATCCGCAATATTTGCACTGTAAAACCAATCACGAACCCCTTTTAATTTCGCGATTTTCAGCTTTGCTCCAAGGGAAACAAGAAGTGTCTCCTTTTCCAATGCAATAGCCAGATTTTCACGGCTTTTTTCCGGTATACCGGCAAGATCAAGTTCGTTGGTATCCCGATAGAATATCCGTCTGTAATGTCTTGCAGATTTTGCTTTGCAGTTTAACCATTCTTCCGTTACGCCATCTTCTCCCAAGACAAATCCATAATTATAGCTCCTGTATCCATGTTCTTCCGTATCCATGTAATAAACTTCAAACAGGGATTCTTCATTCCTGCTGGAAACGTCAAAAAGAAATGGCGTTTTTTTTGCCTTACGCTTCTTTATCTTTTTATCTTCAGAATCTCCGCCATAAGAGAAAGATTCCAGGACATAAGTCATCATAAACCGAAACGCTTCAATAATATTGGATTTTCCGCTGGCATTTGCTCCAAATATAGCTGCCACCGGCAACAATTTTTCATATCCGGCCGAAACCACCCTGTCCGAATGCTCAGAAATTGAAGTCGCGGAAAGATCTAATATCGTATCATCCCGAAATGATTTGAAATTTTTAAATCTGAATTGAATCAACATATAGCATTCAACCTCCTTTGAGCACCATTATATACGAGCCGCGCTGTAAAATCAACATTGTTTTGAGATTTTTTCTCAAATTTCTGTCTGTTTATCCTTAACTTCCCGTTTTTTCTTACTCAAACTCGTCCCAGTCGGGGTATTGAGTAACAGATCCCTTCCCCTGTATGACACATGGTGCGGTACCTTCTTCTGCCTCGTCAATCCTCTGGACGTTGATCACAAACATCCAGTCATCCCCAAAATCATAGTGCAAGGAAAACTTTTGCCCATTTACCAGCCGGAGCCGGTCTATCCTTTCCTTCGTTGATCTCTGAAATTTCCCGTCGCCGTCCGACTGATAATTGCCTACATCATACATGCGGTTGTTCATGCAGAATTCATGGTTCGCTCCATCCGGTTTATGAGTCAAAGTAAAATATCCCGCTACTCGATCCTGCTCATCTAATACGAGATATGAAATGGACATCTTTCTTTTTGAGAACTCAACTGAATTCTTCTTCAAGAATAATTCCACTTCATCATTATGTATTCCTTCTTTGTACTCACATGAAAAGTCGGAGAAGAGATCCTTAACAGCCTCTTCTCCGACCATGTTAATAAAATCCATAACACGATATATATTATACTTTGGCATTTCTCTTTGCCCTTTCCGCACGTCTCGCAAATATTGCCCGAATTTTCTCAGGATTCCTTTCCGGTGCTTCAATAGGTTCCGAAGGCACCCACTTAGGCTGTTTGGATGCAATTTCCAACGCTTCTGCAAATTTCTCTGCAGTCTCATTATCTGTGATCGTGAAATTTGTAAAAATACTCGACGTAGCCATATCAACACCTCCTTTGTGCAACCGTCTTATTTGAGTATATTATATGCAATTCCAGGAAAAAATCAACCGCCAAGCTCCCAGTTCCATACAAAAAAGCCATGTATTTTCTGAAAACTTTTCCCAATCGCCAATACGTAACACAATTGCAAGTCTGACTTCTGAAATTTCTCTGTCTGAAAAAATGTCTCCCCATGGCATCCCACTGATGGACAGCCCAGGCGTTGAAAAAGACATGCCTCCATAGGTGTGTCGATGCCATAAATATCCACCCAAAAGGATGGAATCTCACTATAGGCATGGGAACCTTAACTTCCCGTTTTTTTCACTCAAAGTCGTCCCAGTCAGGATATTGTTCAAGAAATCCCTTTTCCTTAGACACATACGGAACGATATTTTCATCCCCTTCATCAATTCCCTGTACGCTGATTACAAACATCCAGTCATCGCCAAAGTCATAGTGCAGGGAAAATTTCTGCCCTTTTGCCAGGCGGAGCCTGTCTATTTTTCCCTTTGTCGATCTTTGATATTTCCCATCCCCGTCCGATTGATAATTATCTGCATCATACATGCGGTTGTTCATGCAGAACTCATACATGTGACCGTCCTCAAAATCAAAGGCGTCAATAATTACCCCGCACAGCTTATCCAGCGTCTCTTTGCCAGATATATGGATCACACGCCAGCATTCCCGACCCCATCCTTTGGGGTATACTTTCAATGTATACTGCTTCATTCTTCTTCTCCCCATTTGTCCATCGCTATTTGCACGGTATATTATACAGCCTGAAAATGAACCCATTTTCTACGCCTGTTCTTCTCATCGCCTCGTCAAACGGGCTGCCTTCCCACGCTTCATTCTGTGAGCGT
>JAJQCU010000344.1 GCA_021202575.1 Lachnospiraceae bacterium | reverse complement strand
CGGTACTGCTGGAAAAGGCGGAAGCGGAATACGGGAATGTATCCTCTCAGGAAACGCTGAACGGGAACGAAGCTGTATCTTCGCAGCAGGAAACTCCGAATGCCAGGGAGACTGTATCTGAGCTTGGAAAAAATGCGGCGGAGATGGCTTCTGTCGCGGGTCAGTTTGCAGCTGAAATGGCTTCAAAAGCCGGACAGAGTGTGAAGAGGGCAGCATCTGATATCAATCAGGAGATGAAGGACATAAAAGAAAAGTCCGGATCGGAGGCAGAAAAAGCAGATCAGGACGCTCAGAAGCAGAAAAACCAGGGATTTTCCAAAATCTGGAACAGCCCGTCATTCAATAAGGCCGCAGAGAAGTTTGGAAATATCCTGACTGTGATAGAGGGCGTTGTTTTTCTGATACTTGCCAGGCTTTTATTCGGCGAGGGCGGCTTCTGGGGAATTGCGTTCGGGATTCTCTTCCTGCTGGCTGGTATAGTCGGAGTTGTTGGCGGCGTCAGGGACTTGCTTTCCCGCACTAAAAAGGAATTGACGGAGAAAGAACTGAATAAAGCAAAGCGGAATATGTGCATTGGGGTCCCGGTAATCATAATTGCATTGTGGATTCTTCTAAGTACCGGCGGCGGGGTTTATTCTAACGTTCAGGCAATTACTTTTGACAGTTATGGTTCTGAGACGGTTGGGGAGATCGTTGACAACAACCTGAAATCCCCCAAGTGGTCCAGGGACAAGATCGACAGCACTTCCTATAGAGTTTATGTGGAAGGGTATTCTAAGCTTTACGGCGAGGACATCAGGATCACCTTCTATTATGAGGAGGATGGCGGCAGTTATGAAGTGACTCTGCAGTCCATAGAACTTCTGGACAGCGGGGAGACATATAGTGATGTGTTCAGCCTGGCGTTGGTCTGGGCGACATTCTACTGATTTTACATAAATTATATAGGAAGAAAAGAGAGGTAAAGAAAATTTATGGAACAATATCCATCTTTCCATCCATTCCATCATATTCATAGGATACATGACCATAGCAGTACTGGCGCACATCTGCATTCCTGTAAGGGTGGAAATGGTGGAAAGATGGCTGCAGGGGCTCCTATGGCGTAGATTTTATGGCTTTTACACGTAGAGGATGAACGCAAGAAGAGGCTTGCATGGCGGGTTCTTTCTTTGTATAATAAGGGTGATCAGTTTGCATAATGAATATAAGCAATTTGAATACCCCGGAAAAGTCTATATGATTAAAAGGGAGAAGGAGCGGCTGAAAATGGACAATGGGAACAGTTTAAAAAAGCTTCCGGTTGGAATTGAAAATTTTGAGGATATCCGCACACATGGCTTTTATTATGTGGATAAGACCGCTCTGATCAGAGACTTGCTGCATTCCTGGGGTGAAGTGAATCTGTTTGCCCGACCGCGCCGTTTCGGGAAATCCCTGAATATGAGCATGCTGAAGTCCTTTTTTGAAATCGGCTGCGATAAGTCCCTGTTTGACGGTCTGGAAATTGCAAAGGAAACAGCTCTCTGCGACGCATATATGGGAAAGTTTCCGGTTATTTCCATCAGCTTAAAGAGCGTGAATGGACAGAATTTCAGGTCCGCCTGTGAGATTTTGCGTTATGTGATCGGCAACGAGGCGATGCGTTTTCAGTTTTTATTACAGGACGAGAAGCTGACTGAACCGGAAAAGAAACAGTATGAGCAGCTGATCTGCGTGGATACCAGCGGCGTGGAAAGCTTTCTTATGGCTGATGCGACGCTGAAGGGCAGTCTGAAAACGCTTTCCGCGTTATTGTATAAATATTATGGACAGAAGGTCATTATTTTAATTGATGAATATGATGTCCCGCTGGCGAAGGCGAGTGAAAACGGGTACTACGATGAAATGGTGGATATGATCAGAGGGCTGTTTGATCAGACGCTTAAGACGAACGATTATTTGCATTTCGCTGTGCTGACAGGCTGCTTACGGGTGGCCAAGGAGAGCATCTTTACGGGATTGAATAATCTCCGGGTACTTTCCATTACATCGGTTCGCTTTGACGAGCATTTCGGCTTTACTGACAGAGAGGCCAGGGAAATGCTGGAAGCCTACGGCCTGGAGGGAAAATATGAAGCCATAAAGGAATGGTATGACGGCTATCGTTTCGGAAACGTAGATGTCTATTGCCCGTGGGACGTGATTAATTACTGTGATGAGTTGACGGCAGATGGGAACGCGAAGCCGAAGGACTACTGGTCCAATACCAGCGGAAATGACGTGATCCGGCACTTTATAGAAATGCAGGGGAGCGGGGTTACCAGGGGAGAAATTGAGACGCTGATCGCCGGTGAGACTGTGACAAAGGAAATTCATGAGGAGCTGACCTACAATCACCTGTACGATTCCGCAGACCATTTGTGGAGCGTATTGTTTATGACCGGTTATCTGACGCAGCGAGGCACGGCTGGGGAGGACAGTTATGCGCTGGCTATTCCCAACAGAGAAATCCGGCGGATATTTACCAGACAGATACTGACCATGTTTAAAGAGAATGTGTCGAAAGATGGAGAGACCCTGGATGCCTTCTGCAATGCACTGCAGAGTGGAAATGCAGCGGAGACGGAGAAACTGTTTACAGCGTATCTGGATAAGACTGTGAGTATCAGGGACACTTTTGTGAGCAAACCAACGAAAGAGAACTTCTACCATGGAATCCTGCTTGGCATTCTGGGCTTTAAAGGCAGTTGGTATGTGAAATCGAACCGTGAAACCGGCGATGGTTACAGCGATATCCTGATAGAGATTGAGGATGAGGATATCGGCATTATTATCGAAACCAAATATGCTGATCGAGCGGCCTTTGACGCTGCACTCAAAGAGGCTTTTGAGCAGATTGAGAAAAATGATTATACGGATCAGTTAAAGAAAGACGGTTATCATACCATTTATAAGTACGGGATTGCATGCTTTAAGAGAAGGTGCAGGGTGGCATGCGAGAAGGAGACGTATGTTGCCTGAAAAGTGCATGAAAAAAGGTGATTTTTCTAGGATACTGTAACGATAATGTAACAGTCCCGCCAAGACGTCTCAAAAATCCTTTATTTTCGGGCTCTCCAGTGTCTGAGCCGTCTGGTCTGCAACACCAGTATGCACCGGTTCAAATCCGGTCTGCGCCTTGGAGGAATCTCAGAAATGAGGTTCCTTTTTTTCGTTCAAAAAGCCCGTAAATAAAGAAAATCCGAAGGTTTTGGTTCATGCAGCCGGGAACCTTCGGATTTTTACAACGGAACCGGAATTCAAGACTTGCGTGGTGTGGTCTTTCTCTGTATAATAATAATCAGTTCGGATAAGAAATATCTGCAATTTGAATATCCCGGAAAAGTTTGAAGAAGGGGGATGTGGAATATGAAGATTTTATTTATTGGCGGAACCGGCGTGATCAGCAAGGCGATTTCCAGAAGACTGCTTCTGGATGGCCATGAGCTGTGGCTGGTCAATCGGGGGAAGCGCCTGGAGGGGCTCCCGGAGGGGGCTCACCTGATCTGCGCGGACATCAACAGTGAGGAGGAAAAGGTGGCCGAAGCGCTGGGCGGCCAGACCTTTGATGTGGCGGCGGATTTTATCGCGTATGTTCCGGCTCAGCTGGAGCGGGACCATAGACTGTTTGCCGGAAGGACGAAGCAGTTTATTTATATCAGCTCCGCGTCCGCTTACCAGAAGCCGCCTGCGGACTTCCGGGTCAATGAGGGCACGCCATTATCCAATCCTTACTGGCAGTATTCACGCAATAAAATCAGCGGGGAAGAGCTTCTGATGCGATATTACAGAGAGGAAGGCTTTCCTGTGACGATTGTACGGCCCAGCCATACCTATAATGAAGAAAAAATTCCGGTATGCGTCCATGGCCCGAAGGGCTCCTGGCAGGTGGTGAAAAGAATGATGGATGGAAAGCTGGTCATTATTCCGGGGGACGGGACATCTCTTTGGACGCTGACCTGGAATGATGATTTCGCAAAGGGCTTTCTTGGACTGATGGGAAATATTCATGCGATCGGGGAAGCCGTGCAGATTACCGGTGATGAGACGCTGACCTGGAATCAGATATATCGCGCGATAGCGGACGCTCTTGGGGTGGAGTTTAAGCCCTGTTATGTGGCTTCGGAGTTCCTGGCCGCCTGTTCGCCAGCAGAATGGGATCTGCGGGGAAACCTGTGGGGAGACAAGTCCAATTCGGTTTTCTTTGACAATACAAAGCTGAAACGGCTGGTGCCTGATTTTAAAGCGAATGTCCGTTTTGACCAGGGAGTGCGCCGTGCGCTGGAGCATATTCAGTCGCATCCGGAATATCAGGTTTCCGATCCGGAGTTTGACGTCTGGTGCGACCGGGTCATTGAGGCACAGGAGGAAGCGCTTACCAAAATGATTGGTTAACTGTTGTGTGAGTCAAATATTAATGTTATGCTTATAATAGCTTATTGAAGGAGGCATGGCTGCGGCTTGGGCAGTGTCTGAGCAGAAGTATGGTGACTGCATCCTATGGGCCTGCCATTGCTGACGGATGGTATAAGTTAAGAGAACAGGAGAGAAGTACTGCGGGATGATAAAGCTTGTAATCTCCGATGTGGACGGGACGATGGTGAAGGAGAGTGCGCCTGAGCTGTATCCGGAATATTTTGATGTGATCAGAGAGCTGAGGCGAAAGGGGATTTATGTGGTGATCGCCAGTGGCCGACAGTATCCGTCGGTCCGGCGGCTGTTTCATGGGGTGGAGGACCTGGTGTGGATGATCGGGGACGGCGGCGCCACCTTAAAGATGGACGGCCCGGTGGAGGCGTTTAAGGAGATCCCGAAGGAGTGGGTGCGGGAGGCCTGGGCGGATGTGCGGAGAATTCCGGGATGTGACGGTATCCTCTGCGCGCCGCAATGTGCTTATGCCCCGGACGAGAATTCGGAAATGTTCCGGCTGATGGTGGATAATTATCATTATTCTATTAAGAGCCTTCACGGCTGGGAGCAGATTCCGGATGATCCGGTGACAAAATTTACGATATATAGAAAGACGAATATTCAGGAATACGCGGCGAAGGAGTTTC
>JAJQCU010000323.1 GCA_021202575.1 Lachnospiraceae bacterium | reverse complement strand
GTCCCTGGGCGCTCCCTCAGCCTTAATCAGGACGTCATGAATCCAGAAAGACCTTTCACAGATCTGCTCAATCTGACAAAAAGAGTGGGAAACAATCACGATAGTAGTTCCCTCAGCCTTGATCTCGCGCAGTCTGTTAAAGCATTTCGCCTGAAAGTTCACATCTCCCACGGCAAGAATCTCATCAATCAGAAGGATATCCGCGTCCACGTTGATTGCCACAGAGAAGGCAAGGCGCATATACATTCCGGAGGAATAGGTGCGCACCGGGTTGTCAATAAATTCTTCCAGTTCAGAGAATGCGATGATATCATCCAGACGGGAATCAATTTCCTTCCTGCTTAAGCCAAAAATGGAAGCGTTAATATAGATATTCTCCCGCCCGCTCATATCCGGATGGAAACCGGCTCCAAGCTCAATCAGGCTGGACACCCGTCCATTCATTTTGATGGTGCCGCTGTCAGGATACATAATCCGGGTCAGAAGCTTCAGCGTGGTGCTCTTGCCGCAGCCATTGTGGCCTATCAGGCCGATAGCCTCGCCTTTTCTGACCTTGAAGCTGATGTCCTTGAGCACTGCCCTGCTCTCATATTTTCTGCGTTTGCTGGAGGTAACGAAGTCCTTGATCTCATGCCCCTTATCCAGATAAACCTTGAAGCTTTTTGAAATATGATTTACCTCAATCGCATAATTCTCTTCCATACTTACAATTCCTCCGCAAAATGCCGTTCCAGCCTTCCGAACAAAAACCAGCCGACGATCAGGCACACCACTCCCAGAACGGTCGCCAGTAAAAGTGTATTCAAATGAGGAATTGTCTGATAATACAGAATATCCCTGTAGGCCATAATCACCGATGTCATCGGATTCAGCATAAAAATTGTCTGCCACCGTTCAGGAACCATATCCGTGGAATACATCACCGGGGAAAGGAACTGCCAGGCCATCGCGACCACGATCAGAATATGCTCCAGATCCCGGAAATAAACTGTCAGAGACGAGGTAATAAAGGCAATCCCCAGCGCCAGAAGATACTCCACCAGAATCACCGGAATCAGAAACGGAAGCGCCGGAAAGTAAATGCCCTTGCCGGACACTATCAACGCAAAGAACACTACCACGAAGCTTAAGAGCATATTGACAAGCTGGCAGGTCACATGCGCAATAGGGAGCACCTCCCTGGGGAAAAAGATTTTTTTGACCAGCTCCTTCTGTGTCCAGATGCAGCTGGCGCCGCCGGTCAGCGAGGAACTGAAAAAAATCCATGGTATCAGCGCTACGAAAAGGAACAGATAATAATCCTCTATTCCGGAGCGCATAATAGACGAAAACACAATAGTATAAACTACAAGCTGCAGCAGCGGATTTAAGAAGGTCCACGCAAACCCCAGCACAGACCCCTTATACCTGCCGCGCAGATCCCTGCGGATCAGGCTTGCAATCATGGTACGATAATGATATATTTCCTTAATTTCATTCATGCATTTAATCTCTTACGATTCCATACTTTTTACAGAGGTTATTAAATTCTTCGCTCCCCACAAAGCCGTCAAATACATCCTCTCTGCTGTATCCCATGCTCTGCATATGATTCAGCCAGTCCGCCTTCCCGGCTTCGTCGTACTCTCTGCCAAAGAATGCCCTGTACAGGTATTCTATATATGATTCATCGTCTAAATTTTTGTTGATAAACTCCTGAGAGAAAATAAAGCCATAGGCCACGTCTCTCCCGCTCTTGGTATGCGCCCACAGCTGGCCTGTCCAGTCCGCAAGACCCGCCTCATCCGGATCACGGTCAAGACAGATATTGTACAGCCTCGTCACAAACGCGGTAACGCCGTCTGTTTCCCCACAGACCGAGCATGCTCCATGGGGCACAGTGCCATACTGCGGAATTTCGATCGGATCTCCCAGGGTAATGCCGTATTCACTGCAGATATTCTGGAACTCCGGACTCTGCGAGAAGCCATTGAACACTTCCTCGCGGGTGGTGCCGCTCTCCAGTCTTGCCACCCAGTCCGCCAGGCCGGCTTCGTCATATTCGCGTCCCATGAAAGCGCGGTACAGCTGTTTGACATAGTCCGTATTGCAGTAATTATAATTCTGGAATTCCGTGCTGAATATAAAACCATACGCGGCGGAAGCTCCCGTTTCCTGCCCGTTGGCAAGCCAATTGACCCAGTCCGCCAGGCCGTCAGCGTCAGGCTCACGGTTCAGGCATACCTCATACAGGCGAGTCACAAAGCTCTCTATCAGATTTTCTTCTTCCTCAGGCGCTTCGTACTCCACCGCGTTTATATTGACCCACATGGCCGGACGGACGCCGCCGATGACATTGTTCGCCGCCATTCCGTCGTATTCCAGTCCTCCGGTATAGTTGACATACATCGCGTTATAGTCAAACATTCCCGGCGTCCTGAGCCACCAGTAAGAGCTGTCATATAAGGAATTGTAAAGCGCCGAATCACTGTTTCTGCTCAGCGCATACGCGGTGCAGCCCGCAGTCCGCGCGCCGTTGGACTCAAAATATTCCTCCGCTTCCTCCGCGCTCAGCAAAAATATTTTATCACTTGTGTCCGATCCTCCGCTGATACCGAAAACAGTATTATCAGAAGCGGTCACCGTAGTCGTGTAAATGCTGCTCTGCTGGCTGGAGGTAAACGCCTCATTGAGAAACGTACTGTTCAGCCAGCTGCGGACGTAACTGTTCGCCCAGCTAACGGTATCCTGATGATTGCCGTAATACTGCTGAAAATCCAGCACCCTATCGCTGATGACCAGAGCCTTCTCCCCATCAATCGCCAGAACGGTCCACTCAATGTCTTCCTTCCCGTCGGAGGTGTCATTGTCCTGCTCATAGCTGCCGAACTTCACTGTTGCTCCCACATAGACGGTGCTGGTATCCACTGAATTCGTGGCGCTGCCTGTGCCGCTGCATATCACCTCAGCGCTGGTCAGCGGACTGTTGTCCTCCCCGATGGAGAGAGCGTACCACTGCGACTTTGAACCGCCGTAATATACGGTTTTGAGAGCCGCGCAGCCGGAAAACGCGCCGTCTCCAATGGAGGTCACTCCACTGCCCAGCGTTGCGCTCACCATGCAGCCGCAGCCAACGAAAGCGTAATCCTCAATGACACCCTGCTGCACATTGGCGGTAGCGATCTGCGTATAGGCAAACGCATATGCGCCGACATATGACACGCTGTCGGGAATCGCAAAATCCAGGACATTATTGCAGGCGGCAAACGCGCTCGCCCCAATATACGTTAATCCGTCGGAGGGCAGAGTAACGCTGGTCAGGCCTCTGCAGTCATAAAACGCGTAATCTTCAACAGAGGTCACACCGGATGGAATAGAAATGCTTGTAATGCTGTATGCGTATTCAAACGCATGGGCGTTAATTGACGTCACACCGGATGGAATCTGTAAGCTGGTAATTTCCGTTCCATTGAGGTAAATGTGGTGGGCATAGGTCAGCGGGTTGGCCAGCAGGCCTCCGAAATTGATGGCGCACCAGGACTCCACGCTGCTGATATAAACCCCCTCTAACGCGGTGCAGTTCTCAAAGGCGCTGATGCCAAAGCCTGTTACACCGTTTCCCACCGTCACCTTCGTCAATGAAGTACAGCGGATAAACGCGGATTCTCCTACATAGCCCGACTTGATGGTAACCTCCTTCAGGCTTGTACAATCGGCAAAAGCCGCAAAACCAATGGTCTCAATGGTGGACGGCGTAGTGACGCTGGTCAGGGCGGTGAATTCCCTGAAGACGTCCGAGCCAATGGACGTCACCCCCTCGGATATGTTGATCGTGGTGATGGATGACCTGTAATCATACCATGGCATACAATATGGGGAAGAGGGCGTATCATATACTGAATAATCGTACATATCCCCCGTTCCGCTGATGGTCAGCACCCCGTTGCTGTAGCTCCATGTCAGATTGTCACCGCATTTCCCGGACGTGCTGCTTGCGGCCACATCCTCCGTGTTTGTCAGAAAAGTCCCTGCGAAAACCGCAAAAACCGCCAGCAGCACCAGCAAAATGTGCCTTTTCATCTTTTCCGTTCTTTTTCTCCGCATGATCATTTTCTCCTCTTCTCTTATGGCGCAGTCCTCATCCGGAAACACCGCCGTTATCCGACGCAGATCCCGATATCGCCTGCTCAGAAGTCAACTGAAAACCTACTGTATTGTAAGTTAAATTTACGGGTCTGTCAATGAAAAGCCGAAACTTTTTGACAGCTGTCCCGTACCGCTCCTCTTTCAGTCAATCCTTTCCTCTGTTTCTCGGGCGTTTCCGCGGCAGACATAATCGATCACCTCGTCAAACCTTTTCAGAATGGAATCCCATCTGTAATTTTCCTCCACATATTTCACCGCGTTGCGCTCCAGAACCGGGCGGATATCAGGATGATCCTGTAAATAATTCAGCACGCCTTCAAATTCAAAGTAATCATCATAGTAAAGTCCCGCATTGCTTTTAAGGCAGTGCCCTTTCAGGACCTCGCACTTTCCGTTTACCACCACCGCTTTCCCCAGGCTCATGGCCTCCAGTACAGAGATCGACAGACTCTCCAGCGCGGACGGCAAAATCAAAAACTCGCTTGCCGCGATGCCGTCGTATTTGTCCTCCTCGCTCACAAAGCCAAGGCTGATGATATCCTTACGGTCCGGGATATCCATGACCGCCTTTCCCATAAGGACAAGTCTGAGCGGGGAGGCCGGATTCCTTTCCTTGTATGTCTCAAAGTACTGAAACATCCACTGGCAGTCCTTACAGGGATCGATTCTTCCGACATAAACGATAAAAGGAAAGGTAATATGGTATTTCCTGATAAAGCGGTCCTTTTGTACATCGTCCGGGACGTCAATTCCCGCAGCCGCAATCCTGGAAAAAATGTGCTCCACATTGAATTTCCGGTTTACCAGCTCTCTCTCTTCCTCCGTCAGGAAGATGTATGCCGCCGGAGATTCAAACACCTTCCTGTATATATGAAGCTCCAGGAAAGGCTCGTCGTGCGCCGTCGGAATCAGGACAGACTTTTGGGCGACGATGGGAAGTCCTTTCACTGTCAGATAATACAGATAGGTGACAAAAAT
>JAJQCU010000113.1 GCA_021202575.1 Lachnospiraceae bacterium | reverse complement strand
GGTAATAATTACGGCGAGAACAAGAGAGAGCAAAGTAGTTATACAGTATATGTGTGCTACTTTGCTTTTTTATTGAGAATGAAGTTTAACAACAGTTGTTTTTTTGGCTTAAAGCATTATAAAAGAGGATAGAAAGAAGGTAAAGAATTACAATGGATGAGTTCAGTGAGCTCATTGAGTATATTGAAGACAACCCGGTGATCATGGCTGTAAAAGATTGGGAAGGATTGAACCGATGCACGCAAATGGAACCGAAGGTGGTATTTATCCTGTTTGGCGATATCTGCAATATTTCTGAGATTGTCAGGACAGTAAAAAAAGCGAATAAAATTGCGATTGTTCATGTAGACCTGATTACCGGCCTTGGCAACCGTGAAGTCGTAATTGACTTTATGAAGGAGAATACAATGCTGGATGGGATTATCTCCACAAAACCTGCGTTGATAAAGAGGGCTAAGGAATTGGGGGTGTTTGCCATCTTCCGTTATTTTTTGCTGGATTCCATGGCGTTGGAGAACTTAAGGAGACAGGAGACTTCCATCGCCCCGGATATGATAGAAATATTGCCCGGTGTTATGCCGAAGGTGACCAGGCATCTGGCAGAAACATTGAATGTGCCAATCATTTGCGGAGGCCTGATCAGTGACAAAAGTGATGTCATGAACGCTTTGAATGCCGGTGCGACAGCAATATCTTCCACAAACAAAGATGTCTGGGTTTGCTGATGATATCCTATAGCTTACCATCTCCAAAAAGCCGTATTGCGGCAGATAACCCAACCGCTTTACTTCATTACAACTTTTGCCGCAGATGTCAGCGGCGAAATGGAGGCTGATATGTATGACGTTATTATTATAGGGGCCGGCGTATGCGGCTGTGCCGCGGCACGGGAGCTTTCCAGATACGCCCTCCGGATTTGCGTGCTGGATAAATGTACGGATGTCTGTGAAGGGACAAGCAAAGCCAACAGCGCGATTATACATGCCGGGTTTGACGCAAGGCCCGGCACAATGATGGCACGGATGAACGTAAGAGGAAACCGGATGATGGATGAAATTTCGAGTCAGCTGGATTTCCCGTTCCTGAGAACAGGGTCAATGGTTGTCTGCCGGAACGCGGATGAGGTAAAGGGTCTTGAGGAGCTGCTTGAGCGCGGGAAAGAGAATGGGGTGCCTGATTTAAAAATTCTGTCACACGATGAAGCGGCCCAAATGGAGCCTGGCCTTGCGGACTCCGTATACGCGGCACTGTACGCGCCAACAGGCGGGATTGTGTGTCCGTTTCAGATGACGATCGCTTATGCGGAAAACGCGGTACAAAACGGCGTGGAATTCCGGCTTGCGACGGAAGTCCTTTCGGTTCACAGGGATGAAACAGGCTACAGGCTTATCACAAACCATGGCGAGCTGAAAACAAGATGCGTTGTCAACGCCGCGGGGGTTTACGCGGATACCATCCACAATATGGTCAGCAGCCGGAAAATGCATATCACACCGAGGAGGGGCGAGTATTTTCTGCTGGACAAAGCAGCGGGAAAACTGGTTGCGCATACAATATTTCAGCTTCCGACAGCAATGGGAAAGGGCGTACTTATCACACCAACGGTCCATGGGAATCTGCTGGTTGGGCCAACGGCCGTGGACCAGGAGGATAAAGAAGGAACATATACTACGGCGGATGGACTTCATTATCTGGAAGAAAAAGCGAAGGCAGTGGTAAAGGACCTTCCCATGAAACAGGTAATCACATCCTTTGCCGGGCTGCGGGCACATGAGGATGGCGGCGAATTTATCATCCGGGAGGTCATGGACGCGCGGGGCTTCGTTGATGTCGCCGGAATAGAGTCACCGGGATTGTCCAGCGCGCCGGCAATTGCGGAATATGTGAGAGATATCATCGTATCCATACTGAATCCCGTAAAAAATGAAAAATTTATGGAAACCAGGAAGGGATTGACTTCATTTGCGTCCCTCCCAAGGGACAAACAAAAGGAACTGATTGAAAAGGAACCGTCATATGGAAGGGTCATCTGCCGGTGTGAGACCGTGACAGAAGGGGAGATTCTGGAGGCAATCCGGCGGCCGCTGGGAGCGACGACCCTGGATGGAATTAAACGCAGGACAAGGGCAGGGATGGGCAGGTGCCAGGCAGGCTTCTGTACGCCAAAGGTCATGGAAATTCTGGCCAGGGAACAGAAGGTCCCTCTTTCCGGTATTTGCAAGAATGGGCAGCATTCGAAGCTGATTGTGGGGATAAACAAGGATCAATTGCAGGAGACGAATCATGAGACAGCATGACCTTATTGTTGTTGGCGGCGGACCGGCCGGCCTGGCTGCGGCAGTGGCTGCCAGAGAAAATGGGATCGAAGATATCCTGATCGTTGAACGCGATCAAAAGCTGGGGGGAATCCTGAACCAGTGCATCCACAATGGATTCGGGCTTCATACCTTTCAGGAAGAGCTGACAGGGCCGGAATATGCGCAAAGATTTATTGACCAGGCAGAGAAGCTCCATATTCCCTATGTGGTGGATACGATGGTGATTGACATCTCGGCGGGGAAGGTTGTTACCATTGTGAATAAAGAAATGGGCCTACAGGAAATTGAGGCGAAAGCGATCATCCTGTGCATGGGATGCCGGGAGAGGCCGCGGGGGGCTCTGAACATACCCGGGTACCGGCCGGCAGGGATTTACACAGCCGGGACAGCACAGAGGCTTGTGAATATTGACGGGGTTCTGCCGGGACGGGAAATTGTGATCCTGGGCTCCGGAGATATTGGGCTGATCATGGCCAGGAGGATGATGCTGGAGGGCGCGAAGGTAAAGGTCGTTGCTGAGCTGATGCCCTATTCCGGCGGGCTCCGGAGAAATATCGTTCAGTGCCTTGATGATTACGGGTGCCCGTTAAAACTGAGCCATACAGTTGTGGATGTCCATGGAAAGGAGCGGGTGGAAGGAATCACCCTGGCCCAGGTGGATGAAAAGGGCAGAGCAATCAGAGGCACCGAGGAAGAGTATACATGTGACACCCTCCTTTTATCATGCGGTTTACTGCCTGAGAATGAACTCTCCAGGGGCATGGGACTTGAGATGAGCAGCGCAACGAACGGGCCAATTGTGGATGAAAGCCTGGAGACGAGTATCCCGGAGTTTACGCCTGCGGAAATGTGCTGCATGTACATGACCTCGTGGATTATGTTTCTGAGGAAGCGCAGCGCGCGGGCGCACAGGCGGCCGATTATATTCATGGGGTAAAAGCCCCGAGAAGAGAGGGCTGCGGGATTCAGATTTACCCGGAGCGCGGGGTCCGGTATACGGTACCTTCCGTTATTTACCCGGAGAGGATGCCGGAAAAACTGACAGTCCGTTTCCGGGTGGGACAGGTGTTTAAAAACTGTTATGTGGACGTATATTTTGATGAAACACGTGTAATCCACAGGAAACGGCAGATCATGATGCCCGGGGAGATGGAACAGGTCGCTTTGAACCGCAGCCTGATGGAAGGCGCCGGGTCTGTGAGGAAAATTATCTTCCGGGTAGAATCGGAGAAAACGGGAGGTGAGTAGGTGGATAGCAAAGAGCTTATCTGTATTGTCTGCCCTATGGGCTGCCAGCTGCTGGTTCAAGTGGAAGGGGCGGAGGTAAAAAGCGTCAGGGGAAATACCTGCCCCAGGGGGGATGCTTACGCCAGGAAGGAAGTGACAAACCCTACCAGGATAATCACAACGACGGTATGCGTAGAGGGTTGGGATGAAATGCTTTCCGTGAAGACGGCTGAGGGTATTCCGAAGGGAAAGATCATGGATTGCGTCAGATCCCTTAAAAATATCAGGGTGAAGAGGCCCGTACATATCGGGGATGTGATTCTTGAGGATGTGGCGGGAACCGGAATTCCTGTTGTTGCCACCAAAAATATTCCATAGACAAAAGAAATGAGAAAAAGAACATGAAAAAATATGTAATGGCCCTGGATCAGGGAACCTCAAGCTCCAGATGTATTTTGTTTGACAGGGAGGGCAATATCTGCTCCACCGCCCAGAGAGAATTCACGCAGATTTATCCTCAGCCCGGCTGGGTGGAGCATGATCCGATGGAAATATGGTTTACGCAGATTTCTGTGGCTGATGAGGCAATGCGCAGGATCAATGCGTGTAAGGATAATATTGCCGCGGTCGGCATCACTAACCAGCGGGAGACAACAATTGTCTGGAACCGTAAGACAGGGAAACCGGTATATAATGCCATTGTATGGCAGTGCCGGAGAACGGCGGACAGAATTGAACAAATGAAAGCGGATGGCTTGATCGAGGACGTACATCATTCTACCGGTCTCGTTCCGGACCCGTATTTTTCGGTATCAAAGGTGGCGTGGATACTGGACAATGTGGAGGGCGCCAGGGAGGCGGCTGAGGCGGGCGACCTGCTGTTCGGGACAGTTGATACATGGCTTATCTGGAACCTGACAAAGGGAGAAGTCCATGTAACAGATTACACCAACGCTTCCAGGACAATGATGTTTGACATCCGCAACCTGTGCTGGGATAAAAAGATTCTGGATTATTTCAGGATTCCGGAATCCATGCTGCCCAGGGTATTGCCGTCCTCCTATATTTACGGGGAGACAAAAAATGAAATGCTCGGGGATGGAATCCCGATTGCCGGCGCCGCAGGCGACCAGCAGGCGGCGCTGTTTGGACAGTGCTGCTTTGATGAGGGGGAAGTAAAGAACACATACGGAACGGGCTGCTTTTTGCTTATGAATACCGGCGAAAAAGCGACGATATCGGAAAACGGACTGCTGACCACCATTGCGGCCAGCGCCGACGGAAAGGTCAGATATGCGCTGGAGGGGAGCATTTTCGTGGCAGGGGCGGCAATCCAGTGGCTGCGGGATGAAATGCGTTTGATTGATAATGCCGCACAGTCGGAGGATCTGGCAAAGGCGGTTGAGGATACGAACGGGATGTATGTGGTTCCGGCATTTACAGGGATCGGCGCGCCTTATTGGGATCCTTATGCAAGAGGCACAGTTGTCGGAATTACAAGAGGATGCAGGAAAGAGCATTTCGTAAGGGCTACCTTGGAATCCATGGCCTATCAGACAT
>JAJQCU010000144.1 GCA_021202575.1 Lachnospiraceae bacterium | reverse complement strand
GTATTTTTGGTTGCTGTGGCTGCAGCCGCAATGGTCAGCTGGATGATTACTTATATGGAATATCATAATGGAGGCTGGGCGGATTATACGGAATATAATAAATACAGAACAGAGCTTTATGATTATAACGGAGTCCCATATTACGGAGAATGCGAAGAATTATATGAAGAACTGGGCTTTACAGGGAATGGATATTATTTACTGGCAAATTGTGATACTGCCTTTTCGGATTTAGCGAATATTGAGGCGTTGCGAAAGCTGGCTGAGGCATCTGAGCCGGATCGGACATTCTGGGTAAACGATATTAAGAGAATCATCCTCAATGTAGTGGGGAAATTTCAGAATGATCCGATGCAGCCTTATGACAATCTGTTGATTGTGGTATTTACGGCGGCGGCCTTTGTCTGTCTGCTGGGACAAGACTGGATGGCATTGCTTCAGCTTCAGTTTCTGGTGTTTGCACATGTGTTGTGCTGGTCATATTTGTATTGGCTGGACAGGGTACTGGACAGAGTGACTGTGGGTATTTATCTGGCGGAAATACTTCTTCTGGTGGCAGTGTGTATTTTAAAATCAGCCGGGATCAGGCAGAGAATGTCCAGGGACATTCTGTATCTGGGATTGGGTATAGGAACAATTTATTTTACAGTGGTAATGGTTCAGGAAGTGATAGCTTTCGGAGAAACTTATCAGGAAACTCTTGAGAAAAATCAAATCTGGGAAGTCTGTAAGGAATATTGCAGAGAGAATACGGAGCAGTTGTATTTCCTGGATGTATTGTCTTTCAGTAGTTTTTCGGAAAGAATTTTTGATCCATACAGGATGCAGACACAGAACTATGAACTGGCGGGAGGCTGGCTCACGAAAAGTCCGCTGTATGACGAAAAACTGAAAAATTATGGAATAAATGGTACGGTGTGTGAAGAAATTGAAAATAGGGGCACTATTTATTTTATTTGTGAATCGGGGAAAGATGCTGCCTGGCTTGCGGAGTTATTTGCTGATTATGATGTTTATGCTGAAATCTTAAGGACGGATGGCATTTATGTGGATTCGGAGGAGGTACTGACAGTATATGCCATTACAGGAAAAGATGAATAATTTTTGGCATCAATATTTACTGTAAACGGTTGTGGGAGCAATTACCTTTCAGGTATTGTTGTGATGTCCGTTTTGAGAATAAAGAAAAAATTTGCACAATGAAAGAAAAGGGAAAAGGAGAACGGGAAAAATGAAATTCTGTGTACTGGATATCGGCGGAACCTTTATCAAGGGCGCAATTATGGACGAGAATTCCAACATCATCGAGAGAATGAAGGTGAAGAGCGACTGCTCCGGCCTGGAGGCGCTGCTTTCAGGGCTGGATGAGATCATTGCGCCGGTGGCAGGGAGCGTGGACGGCATTGCCGTCAGCATGCCGGGCAAGATCGACTGTGAGAAAGGAATTGCCCGGACGGGCGGCGCCTTTACCTTTATTAAGGATTTGCCGATTGTTTCCATTCTGGAGGAGAAGTATCAGCTTCCTGTAGCCGTAGAGAATGACGGCAAGGCGGCGGCCAGCGCGGAGAACTGGATCGGCGCTCTGAAGGATGTAAAAAACGGTCTGGTGTTTATTTTTGGAACCGGCATCGGCGGCGGAATTATCATGAATAACCAGGTGATCAAGGGCAGCCATTTTGCGGCGGGGGAGCTGAGCCTTTGCCTGATGAACAGGGATGTGGAGGGGTTTCAGTATTCCAATATGATCAGTCTGACGTCCAGTACTTCCGGCCTTCTTAAGATGTATCAGGAAATGTCCGGCATGGAGGAGAAGGTGGACGGTGTGGAATTTTTCCGGCGGGCCAATGAAGGGGAGGAGACCGCGCTTTTGGCGCTGCGGCGTTTTGGACGGATCACGGCGAATTATATTTTTGATCTGCAGGTGGTGCTGGATGTGGACCGGGTTGCCATCGGCGGCGGCATCAGCGAGCAGCCTTTGCTTTTGCAGGTGCTGAACGAGGAGCTGGACAAGGCCTATGATACTCCGTTCCCACTGCCCTGTGTACGACCGGAGCTGGTGAAATGCCGGTTTGGCAATGACGCCAATCTGATCGGTGCCCTGAAGGGACTGCTGGATTCGGGAAAACTGAGATAAGGTCAGCTGTACTATCAGACACAAAAGCGCGATAGTACGGATGGTAACGCTTTGAAAAACAGGCAGGCAGTTTCGCAGGCTTTTGGAGAAATGTGACAAAAGGGGAAATATGAGGGAAGATACGGTATGAGCATCATTATATTGCTGATTTTCATAGGCATCATTACAAAAGGAACGAATCAGGACCGCAGGCGCAGCGACATCTTTAAAAAGGTGATTACGGCGTATGTGGGGATTTCCGTCCTGGCGGGGCTGCTTTCCTCCGGGGGCTTTGTTCCCATCGCGGTGATTGGCTTTCTGATCTGGTATTTTACAAGAAAAAAACAGAGGTCGGAGAAAAGCAGATGGCAGGAGTGGCAGGAATCCTATGAGCAGGGGCGCAGGAACGCTGCGGATCAAAAAGCTTCGTATAGTCATTCTTATGGCGGCCAACAGGCGTCTGCAGGGTACAGGGAAAACTCTGAAAACAGGACGAACAGGGGACAATATTCCAAGACGCAGCCCAATCCGATGTCTAAGGTGGAGAGCGCTCTTCTGGCCCGTCCCATCGCCAAACGAAAAAAGGTGATTCAGGAATTTAACGGAAAATATGACCTCACTCTGACTGACGCGGAGGTGCAGAGGATCGCGGAGGCGTCCTATGTCTCCGAGGGCTGGAAGAGGGAAGTGGAGGCCATGACGCAGAAATATGATACCGTGGGGCAGTGGTTTCAGGGACCGACGGGGTGGCTCAGGGTATATATTTACGTGTTCCGGATTCAGAATATTTCCTCGGACTTTGTCATGCAGGAGCAAATCTGTACAGAAGCGCTGGACGAGGCGGTGGCCTATGGATGTGAGCCGGACGGGCTGAGCATTGATGAGAGGGTCAGCCTGATCAATAAGAGGTATTTTACCTGCTTTGACGAGATGTCGTTTATGATTGCCTGGCGGTTTTTACAGCAGAGGGGCAGAGAACATAAAATGACCCAGCCGGATCTGGTCAGGAATGTGGATGATGATCTGGAGGAACTGGAGAAAAAATACAGGGAAGGAGCCTGAAAAGGCGATCCTCAGGATGTACGGCAGCTTTCCTGAAAAGAGAAGCGAAGGACCGGGAAGAATTGAGAGGAGGTCTGATGAAGATTTTAATCATCCGGCATGGGGATCCGGATTATGAGCATGATACATTGACAGAAAAGGGACGGAGGGAGGCTTTGGCTTTGGCAGATCGATTGGAGAAGCTTCCCATTTCGGCAGCCTATGTGTCGCCACTGGGACGGGCCCGGGATACCGCCGCCCCTGCGCTGGAGCGGAAGGGAATGACTGCCGTCACCTGTGACTGGCTTAAGGAATTCTGGCCTCGCATCAACAGGGGGAGCGAGGGAGAAAACCATATTGTCTGGGACTGGCTGCCCGCCGAGTGGACGGCGGAGGAGCGGTATTTTGACAAAAATCGCTGGGCGGAGACGGAGGCTATGGAAGAGGGCGGCGTGGGCGAGAGCTATCGGTATGTGACAGAGAGCTTTGACCGGCTGATCGCTTCTCATGGATACAGACGGGAGGGGGCTTATTATCGTGTGGAGCAGGCAAATAATGACACGATTGTCTTTTTCTGCCATTTCGGACTGGAATGCGTGCTGTTGTCTCATTTGCTGAATGCGTCTCCGATGATTTTCTGGCATGGCTCCTGTGCCGCACCCACCTCGGTGACGGTGCTTCGAAGTGAGGAGCGCAGACAGGGGATCGCTTATTTCAGAATGTCTAATTTTGGGGATACCTCTCATTTATACGCGGCCGGGGAGCCGGAGGCGGAGAGCGCCAGGTTCTGCGAGTGCTATGAGAATACCTGGGAGAGACATGACTGAAGGATGGCTGTTGCCTTCGACGGAGAAGGATTTGGCTGTCTGAGAGGTGGCCGCCGTTTCCTGAGGAGACGTACCACAATGTCTGAGAGACATCCTCTGTTTGCGGTCGGGAAAGGCGATAGTGCCTGAGTGGGAGCTGTTCTGCTGCAAAGGGAATCCGAGTAAGGAAGATTTTGGGGAAGGAGCAGAAAGAAATGTGTCATTTGCTGACAGAAAAGGAGGCGGCAGATCTGCTGGGAGAGAGGCCGGCGGACAGCCATAAGAGGAATTACGGATATGTGACGCTGCTGGGCGGCTCTGTCAGATACAGCGGGGCGGCCAAGCTTGCCAATCTGTCCTGCAATGGCGTGCAAAGTGCCGCGGACCTTCTGGCTCAAACCACCGCCGCCATGCGCGCTGGCGCCGGTGTGGTGAGGCTGGCGGCGCCGGAACCCCTGACCCAGGCGATTCTGCCATGGATGCTGGAGAGCACCTTTCTGCCCATGCCGTCCACGGAGGACGGGCAGCTTCGCTTCGACGCGGGGAAGCTGGATCAGGCGCTGGACAGACAGAGGGCGGCGGCTTTTGGCATGGGCGTCGGCACGGGAGAAGAGACTGCGAAAATTCTGCGGTATGTTTTACAGAATAAAAAGCTTACCTTTATCATCGATGCGGACGGCTTAAATGAGCTGGCGGCCCATGAAGACTTAAAGGAGCTTCTGAAATCAACCCCCTGCCAGGTGATATTAACGCCTCATGTGATGGAATTTTCCAGGCTGTCCGGCGCGCCCGTGGAGAAAATTCTGCAAAATCCAGTGGATCTGGCATTGGATTTTGCCTTAAGCTATGGAGTGACGGTGCTTTTAAAGGGCCATGTGACCACTGTGACGGACGGCGGCAGAGTGTATCAGATTGACCGGGGCTGCAGCGGCATGGCGACCGCGGGCAGCGGAGACGTTTTATCCGGCGTGCTTTGCAGCATGGCGGGCTATATTTCAGATCCCGTGCTGGCGGCTTCCACAGCTGCTTTCATAGCCGGCATGGCGGGCGAGATGGCCGAGGCGGACAAAAATCCGGTCAGTATGACTGCCGGGGATACGGCCGCGTATGTGGAGAAGGCGATCACGAGGCTGTGGAATCGGTACAGAAGGTG
>JAJQCU010000147.1 GCA_021202575.1 Lachnospiraceae bacterium | reverse complement strand
TTCCTTCACCGATTCCAGCAAAAGCGCGGCGTCCTTGTATTCCGCCCGCTCCGAGGCCGCCAGCGCATTCAGCCGGTCAGTGTAACGGCGAAGCTCCGTGAAAATACCGATATTGACCTTTCCCACGCCCGCTTTCCTCAGCATTTCATGCAGATGAGCCTCCAGTCCCTTCTTATCCACAGTCCTGTCCTGGGCTAAAAGCACCAGCTCATTGCCGATCAGACAGCAATGATCAGCCACATAATTTACCTTCTGGGTGGTGAACACCAGGTCATACAGTGTGTCCTGTGTCTCATCAAAGGCCGCCACCGCCTGATGTATCTCCCCGGAAGCGCTGTGAAATCTGCAGAACATGATGGCCGACACCAGGCTTTTGCTGGCCGGAAGGCAGCCCAGGATGGCGACCACGGTCAGCAGATTGTTTCTGGTCTCCGTCGCCGCGTACCCGCCCGCGAACAGAGCAAGAGCCACTCCAAATAAAAGAGCCGTACGGATAATCTCATATTTTTTCTGGGTATCAATATAACGATAGGTGTTTTTGACCTGCGCGGTTCCTAATAATCGGCGAAACACGATATATTATCCTCTTTTCTTTACAAGCTACGGCAAGGCTTTTATGGCCTGTGATTCATGTATTAGACGGTGCAAGATGTATAAGTTATTTTGTAACAGCTCCTATGTCCATTGGAACAATCTACCGGGCATAAACGACATTTTGCCAAAAATACAAACCGAAAATATCTCTATTCCGCCATCAGCTCATGATAATCCGCGATAAAAAGCTGCGCCGTCTCCTTTATCTGCGGCCTGTCTGTTTCCGAATGCTCATCCTCCACGGCACAGACCTCCATCCCGGCGTTTCGTCCCGCCCAGACTCCCGGCAGAATATCCTCAAAGCACAGGCACTCCTCCGGCCGCACCCCCAGCTTCTCAGAAGCCGCCAGATACACGTCCGGAAAGGGCTTGCCCCGCTCCACCTCGCAGGAGGTGACAAAGACGTCGATGTAACGCGACAAATTCAGATTGGAGTCAGCAGCCTGCAAAAGCTCTCTGGAATTGCTGGTGCAGATCGCCGTTTTCATCCCGTTTTCCTTGCAGTAGCGCAAAAAATCACGAGCCCCGGGCTTATAAGTCACATGATGGGCGTATTCCTCCCGGGCCAGCCGATTCCATAAATCCCGGATTTCCTCCCCTGTCATGGAGATATGGTATTTCTCCTTTATGTATACGGCGGTTTCCGTGAAGCTCATGCCGCCGATCTCCTGCTGCAGCGTGGGCGGCACCTCCATACCGAACAGGCCGAAAAACTGTTCGTCCACCACCTTCCACACGTACATGGAGTCCAGAAGCGTCCCGTCCATGTCAAAGAGGCAGGCTTTTTTATTTTTCAAAATTGAGTGCATTGCGTATTTCCTCTGATGTTAAGATGAAAGCAGCAAAGGGTATGATGCCATGGATTGCTTCGCAAAAAAAGCCCCCGCAATCCTCTGTATTATGTTATTACACAAGAAAGCCGGTACTTCTACCGGCTTTCCGTAAAACCTGTTACTATTCACAGCAGATCCAGCGGAATCTCCCCCGTGGAAGATCCGGGCGCCGGCGCCGGCTCCTTTTCCTCCACATGCTCCTCGGCGGGACGAAGCTCCTCCCGGTTGGCTGTGACCACGTTCAGGTACTGATTCAGACTGGTATTCAGATTCTCATACTGGCTCTGGGTGGTCTGGATGGAATGGGACAGCAAATTCTCAATGCTGGCCAGCAGATCATCCGTGTACTGCACGGCGGCCATCCGCATTTCATTGGCCTCCATGGCGGCGGCGTCGATCAGCTCCTGCGCCTTCTGGCGGGCCATCAGCTCCACCTCCTGGGCCCTGGCATGGGCCTGCTGCATGATCTCATGCTCGCTGACCAGCTCATTGGTCTGAATCGTGGCCTTGTCCACAAGGGCCTGGGCGCTGGCCCTGGCGTCCTCTAAGATCGCGTCCTTCTGCGCCACAATCCGCTGGTAGCGCTTGATGTCCTCCGGCGTTTTCTTCTTCAGCTCGTCCAGGAGCTCCTCAATATGATTCCTGTCCACAATGATATTGTCCTTGGAAAAGGCCTGCGGCTTGCAGGTATCAATGTAGCTCTCAATCTCCTCAATCAACTGTTCAATTCTTGAAGCCATTTGGTATCCACTCCTTCCCTGTTTATGTATTGAAGCTTAGCACATATTATTTTGCAGCAGTTTCCCGCAGCTGTCTGGGTTCCCGATCAAGCCGTTTCTTCCCTTTCAGCGGCTGCGTAAATCAGCATTTATGTCCGTATTTCTCATATAATCTCTGTTCCACGTACTCCGGCACACAGCGGTCCAGATTCCCATGAAACTCCGCGATCTCCTTCACCACAGAGCTGCTCAGGTAAGCGTACTCCAGGCTGGTGGTCAGAAAGAAGGTGTCAAGCTCCCCCCTGGAAAGCAGGCGGTTGGTCTGCGCGACCTGCAGCTCATACTCAAAATCCGTGACCGCCCTCAGTCCTCTGACAGATACATGGATGTCATGGGACGAGGCGTAATCCACCAGAAGGCCGGAGAAGGAATCCACCTCCACATTGGCGATATCCTTCGTCATCTCCTCAATCATCTTAACACGTTCTTCCACAGAAAACAATGGAGATTTTGCGTTATTATTCAAAACCGCCACTGTCAGCTCGTCAAAAATTCCAGCCGCCCGCCTGATAATATCCAGATGCCCGTAGGTCAGCGGATCAAAGCTGCCCGGATAAACTGCCCTCTTCATTTCTTCCCCTCCTGATAAAGACGTGCTTGTTGGTTTTATATTTCTTTTCCCGGTAAACCTCAAAGCCCAGCGGCGGGACATAGGAAAAGTCCTCGTCCAGAGCCGCCTCCACAATAATAACCGTATCCTCCGTCACAAAGCTTCTGTCCCTGAAAAGTGTCAGCATCTGTCTTTCCAGACCCTGCCCGTAGGGAGGATCCATGAAAATAATATCCACTTCCTTTTCAAAAATATGGTGCAGGGAAGCGGCCGCGTCCATCTTCAGGGGCACCGCCTGTCCGGCAAGCCTGGTGAACGCCAGATTCTCCTGAATGCAGGCCATGGCCTTCGGGGAATGCTCCACAAAATAAGCCTTCCGCGCTCCCCGGCTTAAGGCCTCGATGCCGATTCCGCCGCTGCCGCTGAACAGATCCACAAAGACACAGCCGGGAAGGTCCGGCATCAGAATATTGAACAGGGTTTCCTTGATTCTGTCCTGTGTGGGTCTTGTGTCGGACCCCGGCACTGTTTTTAAGGGCAGCCTTCTGGCCTTTCCCGCAATGACTCTCATTCATCGTCCTTTCCCGGCATGAATTCCAATAAGTGACTTTATGATGTTCACTGGGAAGCTTCGTTCTTTCAGCCGGTTTCTTTTTGTCTTCCATGAAGGATATCCGCTGTTTTGGGTCACACGCGCACCTTGACGCCGACGGTATCTCTCTTTCCCAGCTTCAATCTGGAAAGATCAATTTGCTTTTCCTTATAGGAAATCACCGTGCTGTCATTATACTTCAAATAATAGACCGCGTCCAGTATATCCGTGGATTTTAATTTCATCACACGAACGCCCACGGCCGCTTTTTTCTTTTCCGGAAGCTCCTCCATGGAAAATCGCAGGAAATATCCCTCCTTCGACCGCAGTACGATATGCTTCTGATCCTTATAAATTGCAACGCTGATGACGGAATCTCCCTCCTGAAGCTTCGTGGCCGCCACACTTTTCCTCGCCACGTCAAACTCCCCGCCGTCCACCAGCTTGCCCATGCCCTGAGCCGTAATAAAGCAGAGCCTGTAGAGATTGATCTCCGACTGTCCCGCCGCGTACACCATGGTCTCTTTCTCGGAGGAATAGGCGCTGATATTGTCCACCGGCTGGGCCTTGTCCCGGAACTTCCCGCAGGGGATATCCTCCGCTTTGACAGTGTACATTTGCCCTTTGTCCGTAAACAGACATACCCTGCCGGTATTTTTACACTGAAATACGAAACGGTTTTCCGCAAGCGCCGTTTCTTTATTTCTCTCAAAGGTGGCCTCATCCACCCCGCGGATATAGCCGAAGCGGTCGATCATCACATAAATATCGGCCTCCTCCGCTTTTTTCTCCACAAAAACAGCCTCCCGGGCATTCTCAATGGTGGTGCGGCGCTCTCTTTTATAATCCTTTTTGAAGCCCTCCAGCTCCTGAATGATAACCTGGGCCATGGAATCCCGTCTTTCCAGGATATCCTCATAGCGGTAAATATTGGTCAGAGTCTCCTCATGCTCCTTAATCAAAGCCTCCAGCTCCAGGCCGATCAGCTTATACAGGCGCATCTCCAGAATGGCGTTGGCCTGCTTCTCCGTGAAATTCAGCTGGCTGGCCATCACAGCCGATCCCTTATTTTTAAACTTGATGCCCTTCGTTTCTCCGTTGACCAGGCAGTTTTTCGCCATGTTCCGGTCCCGGGAGCCCCGCAGAATCTCGATGATCAGGTCGATCACATTGCAGGCCCGGATCAGGCCCTCCTGAATTTCCTTTTTTTCCAGCTCTTTATTTAAAAGCGTGGTATATTTGCGCCGGGTGAACTCAAACTGGAAGTCCACGTTGGCGGCGATGATCTGCTTTAGGCTTAAGACCTCCGGCCTGCCGTCCTTGATGGCCAGCATGTTGACCCCGAAGGTGTCCTCCAGCCGGGTCTTTTTGTAGAGCATGTTGATGAAATTCTCAGTGTCGGTGTCCCGCCTGACCTCAATGACAATGCGGATGCCGTCCTTGGAGGACTGGTTGGAGATGTCCACAATATCAGCGGTCTTTTTGCTCTCCGAAAGGGCAGCCACATCCTGAAGGAATTTGGCGATGCCGCTGCCGATCATGGTGTAGGGAATCTCCGTGACAACGATGTTGATCCGGCCATTTTTCTTCTTCTCCACCTGGACGCGCCCGCGGATTTTGATCTTGCCGGCGCCGGTTTCATAGATATTCAGAAGCTCATCCTTATTGCAGATGATGCCGCCGGTGGGGAAATCCGGGCCGGGAATATAGCGCATCAGCTCCTGCACCGTGATATCCGGATTATTCAGGTAGGCCTTTGTGGCGTCCGCCACCTC